>NZ_JBFBDO010000008.1:0-141217 GCF_040683335.1 Kitasatospora sp. NPDC093806 | reverse complement strand
GGTGGTCGGCGGCAGGTCGGGCGGCCCGATACCGGGCGGGGCCGGGGGTGGGGATCAGGGGATGTAGTAGGGGCGGCCGTGCTCGGCGGGGCGGCGCTGGCGGGCTGCTCCTCGGACGCCAAGCCGAGCAGCGCGATCTCCTCGGCCGCGGCGGCGGTGGAGTCGGGGCTCGCGGGGGCCGCCTCGGCCGCCGCCTCGGCGGTGGGTTCGGCGGTGGCCTCGGCGGCGGGCGGGCTCTCCTCGGTGGCCGCGTCGGCGGAGGCGGCGGCGTCCTCGGCACTCGCCGACGTGAAGGGCGGCCTGGACGCCAAGGCGGACGTCGCCCTGGGCGCGGTGACGGTGGCCGCGGACGGCAAGGCGGAGGTGACGCTGACCGTCACCAACCACGGGCAGCAGGCCAACCGCTACGTGGTCCAGGTGAACTTCACCGACGACGGCGGCAATCTGCTGGACGCGACCGTGGTGACCGTCCCGGACGTGGCCGCCGGCCAGCAGGCCGAGGCGAAGGCGCGCAGCAACCGGGGCCTGTCGAACCCGGTGAAGGCCGTGGTCGCCAACGCCGTCCGGTACTGACGCGCCCCCGACCCGTACACCCGACCCGTACACCCGACGCGGCCCCCGCTGCCCCGCCGGCCCCCGCTGACCCGCAGGTCAGCGGGGGTCACTCGGTGAACGGGGAACCTTAACGGCGGCTCAAGCCTCAACATCACCCCTTGACGGGGTAGTTGGTCTAGTCCATTTTAGTGCCCAGGTGCAGGGAGCCCCTGAACCGGCGTCAGCGGTCCGCCGCCGGCGCCGGTTCGGCATATCCCGGCGTCCCAGACAGGCATGTCCCGCTCGATTCCCCCATCCCTTCTGTCATGTCCCGGTCGTACGGCCCCACCCCGTACCTGCGCCCCGGGACACGGCGGAATCCCCCACCACCAGGAGTCACGCACCCATGCTCCGTTCACGCATCGAAAGGGCCGGTGCCCCGGTTCAGGAGGGCGGCCGCCGCAAGCGGTCCAAGAGCCTGACCGCGATCGCCGCCGGCACCACGGCCTCCCTGCTGCTCGGCGCGGGCCTCGCGCTCACCGGCGGCGCCACCGCCAACGCCGCCGTCACCAACTCCACCGGCGCGCCCGCCACCAGCGGCGGCATCAAGGTCGCCTACTTCGACCAGTGGTCGATCTACGCGAACGCGTACTACCCCAAGACGATCCAGGACACCGGCGTGGCCGGGAAGCTGGACTACCTGATCTACTCGTTCGCCAACATCCACCCGACCAACCTCTCCTGTTTCCAGGCCACCAAGGCGGCCAACCAGGACGACAACAACCCGAACGCCGGTGACGGCGCGGGCGACGCGTTCGCGGACTACCAGAAGAGCTTCGGTCCGGACATCGCGGTGGACGGCGTCGGCGACGTCTGGGGCCAGCCGATCGCGGGCAACTTCAACCAGCTGAAGAAGCTGAAGGCGAAGAACCCCAACCTCAAGATCCTGATCTCGCTGGGCGGCTGGACCTACTCCAAGTACTTCTCGGCGGCGGCCGCCACGGACGCCTCGCGCAAGAAGCTGGTCTCGTCCTGCATCGACATGTTCATCAAGGGCAACCTGCCGGTCGACGCCGGTTACGGCGGCCAGGGCGCGGCGGCCGGCATCTTCGACGGCATCGACATCGACTGGGAGTACCCGGGCGGCGGCGGCCACACCGGCAACCTGGAGAGCCCGAACGACAAGCAGAACTTCACCCTGCTGCTGAAGGAGCTGCGCGAGCAGCTCGACGCCCAGGGCAAGGCCGACGGCAAGACCTACGCCACCGCGGCGGCGGTCGGCGCCGGCCAGGACAAGATCCGGAACGTCGAGACCGACAAGATCGGCCAGTACCTGACGTTCCTGGACATCATGACCTACGACATGCACGGTGCGTGGGACGCCAAGGGCCCGACCAACCACCAGGCCCCGCTCTACTCCGGCCCGGACGACCCGATGACCCCGGCCAAGCCGGGCCACGGCAAGTACTCGGTGGACGCGGCGATCAAGGCCTACACCGCGGGTGACGCGGACTACGGCATCCCCGGCGGCTTCCCCGCGAAGAAGATCAACGTGGGCGTCCCGTTCTACTACCGCGGCTGGACCGGCGTCCAGAACAACGGCAAGAACGGCCTCTTCCAGCCCGCCACCGGCCCCGCCGCCGGCGCCGCGCTCTCCGGCAACGTGCCCGGCATCCAGATGTACAAGGAGCTGGCCGGCTTCGTCGACAACCCGGCGAAGACCTTCTGGGACGACACGGCCAAGACCACGTACTTCTACGACGGCAGCACCTTCTGGACGGGTGAGGACGCCCGCTCGATCCAGGCCAAGCTGGACTACGCCCACTGCAACGGCCTCGGCGGCTCCTTCGCCTTCTCGCTGTACGACCTGGGCACCAAGACCGCGCTGTTCGACAAGATGGTCGAGGCCACCAACGGTTCGTCCGCCGCCTGCCCGGCCGCGCCGACCACGCCGCCCACCACGCCTCCGACCACCCCGCCGACCACGCCGCCCACGACTCCGCCGACCACCCCGCCGACGACGCCCCCGACCACGCCGCCGACCACCCCGGCCGGCTGCGCGGGCGCCCCGAGCTGGGACGCGGCCACCACCTACGCCACCCCGACCAAGGTCTCCTGGAAGGGCCGGTTCTACACCAGCAAGTGGTGGACCAAGGGCGACGACCCGAGCGCCAGCGGCGCCTGGGGCGTCTGGACCGACAACGGCCCCTGCTGAGTCGTCGAAACACCTGAGCCGGTGAACCGATGAATCGGTGAACGGCTGAATCCCTGAGAACGCGGGCGGCCCCGGGCGAGCGAAGATCTCGTCCGGGGCCGCCCGTCGTCGTGCCCGGGGCCGTTCCGCGGCGAGGCCGTTCCCTCGCGGGGGCCGGCCTCAGCCCAGGTCGGCGGTGCGCCCGAGGGCGTCCGGCTGGGTCTCCTCGATCCGGCGCAGCATCCGGGCCAGCATCCCGGAGAGGACGGTGCGGTCCGCCCCGACCACGTCCTGGAGCAGTTCCTCCTCGAAGACGGCGGCCATCCGCATCGACTCCAGCCACTTGTCGCGGCCGAGGTCGGTCAGCTCGATGATCACCCGGACCCGGTTGGTCTCGTCCCGCTCCCGGGTGACCAGCCCCTCGGTGACCATCCGGTCGATCCGGTGGGTCATCGCGGCGGGGGTCAGCCCGAGCCGCTTGGCGAGCTCGCCGGGCCCCAGCCGGTACGGGCTGCCGGACACCACCAGCGCCTTGAGCACCTCCCACTCGGCGGAGGTGATTCCGAGCACAGTGAGCTGCCGGTCGTAGGCGACGGTCATCCGCCGGGCGACCCGGGAGAGCGTCTGCACGATGGTCTCCACCTGCGGGTCCACGGTGGGGAATTCCCGCTGGTAGACGGCCACCTGCTCGGCGATGCCGAGCTCCCGGTCGGTGGCCGGGACGGGCTTCTCTGCAGTCATGCGGACCAGTGTCCCATGCGGGGTGCACCCCTTAAGCCTTTGACTCAGCACTCTTCCAGTGCTAAAACTTTAGAGTCAAACTTTAGCTCTTAAGTCTTCCGGTCTTAAGAGTATCCAACGAAAACTGACGAAGCCCTGACGGGCGGAGTCCACCAGAAGGGGTGTGCACGGTGATCGGCACGGTGAAGCAGCGGGGTCAGCAGCGACGCACGGCGGGCGGCCCGCTGCGCCGCGTCCAGATCGGCAACGCGCTCAGCGCGTTCGGCAGCGGGTTCACGATGCCGTACATGTTCGTGTACGTGGACCAGGTGCGCGGCCTCGGCTCGCTCGCCGCGGGGATGGTCTTCACCGTCTTCGCGCTGGCGGCGCTCGCCGTCCTGCCGTTCACCGGCCGCGGCATCGACCGGTACGGGCCGCGCCCGGTGCTGCTGGCCGGCGCCGCGCTCGCCGCCACCGGCGCGTTCGCCTTCGGCCACGCCACCGACACCCCGGCCCTGCTGGTCTCCTCGTTCCTGTTCGGCGCGGGCGTCACCACCTGCCAGCCGGCGCTCGCCACGATGATCGTCCGCTGCTCGACCGCCGCGACCCGCTCGCACGCCTTCGCGCTCCAGTTCACCCTGGTCAACCTGGGCATGGGCATCGGCGCGCTGGTCGGCGGCCAGATCGTCGACGTCGCCGACCCGGCCAGCCTGACCCGGCTGTTCACCATCGAGGCCGTGACCTTCCTCGGCCTCGCCCTGGTGACCGGCACCGCCCGCATCCCGAACGCGGCCCCGGTGCTCGTCCAGGGCCAGGCGGACGGCCCGCAGGGCCTGCGCGCCCTGCTCGCCGACAAGGCGATGGTCCGGCTCAGCCTGCTCGCCGGTCTGATCTTCTTCACCTGCTACGGCCAGTTCGAGTCCGGTGTCGCGGCCTTCGCCACCGACACCGTCGGCACCGCGCCCTCCACCCTGGGCATCGCCATCGGCGCCAACGCGCTGACCATCGTGGTGCTGCAGATGTTCATGGTGCGGATCACCGCCCGCCGCCGCCGCACCACCGCGATGGCCGCCGCCGGCGTGGTCTGGCTCGGCGCCTGGACGATGGCCCTGGTCGCCGGCCTGATCCGGACCGAGGCGATGGCCGCCACGGTCGCGATCGTCTCGATCTACGCCCTCTTCGGGGTCGGCGAGTCGCTGCTCGCCCCCACCCTGGGCCCGATCGTCGCCGACCTCGCCCCGGCCCGGCTGCTCGGCACCTACAACGCCGGCTACGCCCTGGTGAAGCAGATCGCCATCGCCGTCGGCCCGGCCGTGGGCGTCCTGCTGGTCGGCTCCGGTACCTGGCCGCTGTACCTGGCCGCGATGGCCGGCTGCACCGTGCTGATCGTCGTCCTGGCGCTGCGCCTGCGGCCGTACCTCACCGCCGCCCAGGACAACGCGGCCCCGGCCGCCCCCGAGGCGCCGGCCGCTCCGGAGGCCCCGGCGCGCGCCCCGCGCCCGGCGGTCCGGGAGCTCCAGACCGCCGCGTGAGCCCCGGCCGGGCCGCCCGCCCGGACCCGCTCCGAACCGCCCCGACGGGCGCCGACCAGGTCACCTGGACGGCGCCCGTCGCGCTTGGTTTCACGACCACCGCCACATAGTGTCAGTGGCTGTTGACCGCCCGGCCCCGGCCGGCACAGGCGAGACAGGCGAAATCGGCGAGGCCATGACGCAAGCAGCGCTCACCCACCCACCGGCACCCCCGGCCCCCGCCGCCCCGGCACCGGAACGGCGGGGGCCGCGGCGCTGGGCGGCCGACCACTCCGGCTGGCTCGGACCGATCGGCGTGGCGCTGTTCGCCGGACTGCTGCGGTTCTGGGACCTCGGCTACCCCAACGCCTTCGTCTTCGACGAGACCTACTACCCCAAGGACGCCTGGTCCCTGCTGGACCAGGGCTACGAGGGCAGCTGGCCCGAGCACGCCAACGAACAGATCCTGGCCGTCCCGCAGCACATCCCGCTCACCTCCGCCCCCGAGTTCATCGCCCACCCGCCGCTCGGCAAGTGGGTGATCGCCCTCGGCGAGCAGGCGTTCGGCCTGCACCCCTTCGGCTGGCGGTTCATGACCGCGCTGCTCGGCACCGTCACCGTGCTGATGCTGGCCCGGATCGGCCGCCGGCTCTTCGGCTCCACCCTGATCGGCTGCACCGCCGCCCTGCTGATGGCCGTCGACGGCCTCCAGCTGGTGATGAGCCGGGTCGGCCTGCTCGACGGCGTCCAGATGTTCTTCGTGCTCGCCGCGTTCGGCGCGCTGCTGATCGACCGCGACCGCACCCGCGCCCGACTCGCCGCCGTCCTGCCGGAGTACGGCGGCGACACCGTCCGGCTCGGCCGGCGGCCCTGGCGGATCACCGCCGGCCTCTGCCTGGGCGCCGCCTGCGGGGTCAAGTGGAACGGCGTCATGGTGCTCGCCGCCTTCGGCCTGCTCACCGTCCTGTGGGACCAGTCCGGCCGCCGCTGGGCCGGCGCCCGCCGCCCCTGGCGCTCGATGCTGCGCCGCGACGCGCTGCCCGCCTTCCTCTCCACCGTCGGCGCCGCCTTCGCCGTCTACCTCGCCGGCTGGGCCGGCTGGCTGGCCACCGGCGGCGGCTTCGACCGGAGCTGGGCCGATCACCGGGCCGGCCTCTCCCCGGACAGCTTCCTCGGCATCCCGCTGCCCCAGGTCCCGATGAGCTGGGTGCCCGCGCCGCTGCGCAGCCTGTGGCACTACCACTCGCAGATGTACGACTTCAATACCGGCCTGAGCAGCCCGCACACCTACCAGTCCAACCCGTTCAGCTGGCTGGTCCAGGGCCGCCCGGTCTCCATGTACTGGGAGCAGGTGCCGACCGGCCAGCGCGGCTGCACCGCCTCCGGCGGCTGCGCGGCGCAGATCCTCGGCCTCGGCACCCCGCTGCTCTGGTGGACGGCCTGCTTCGCGCTGCTCTACCTGCTCTGGCGCTGGTTCTTCCGCCGGGACTGGCGCTCCGGCGCGGTGCTGTGCGGCGTCGCCGGCGTCTACCTGCCGTGGTTCCAGTACCAGGAGCGGACGGTCTTCTCCTTCTACATGGTGGTGCTCGTCCCCTTCCTCTGCCTGGCCGTCGCCCAGATGCTCGGCGCGATGCTCGGGCCGGAGGGCTGCCCGCCCGAACGGCGCCGGATCGGCGCGGCCGGCGCCGGGCTGATCGTGCTGGCGATCGTGGCCTGCTTCGCCTTCTTCCACCCGCTGTACACGGCGGAGGTGATCCCGATGACGTCCTGGCAGGACCGGATGTGGTTCACCACCTGGATCTGACCGGTGCTGGGCGCGGCGGGCGGCAGCGGCCAGCTGCTGCCGGTCACCCCGGGTCTGGGCGCGGTCACCGCCGTCCTGCTGCTCGCCGCCGTCGCGGTCGCCGGCTGGGGACGGCTCGGCCACGGGCGGGCGGTGCTGCGCGCCGGACTGCGCGCGGTGGCGCAGCTGGCCGCCGTCGCCCTGGTGATCACCTGGGTGGTCGGCTCGCCCTGGTGGTCGGCGCTGTTCGTGCTGCTGATGTTCACGGTCGCGGTCCGCACCGCCGGACGGCGGATGGCCCCCGGCCCCGGACGCGCCTGGGCCTGGGCGGTCGCGCCGATCGGGGCCGGTGTGCTGCCGGTGCTCGTCCTGCTGCTCGGCAGCGGACTGCTGCCGCTCCAGGGCCTGTCCGTCATCCCGGTGGCCGGCATCCTCATCGGCGGCGCGCTCACCGCCACCTCGCTGTCCGGCCGCCGCGCCCTGGACGAGCTGCGCCAGCGGCACGGCGAGGTCGAGGCGGCGCTGGCGCTCGGCTTCGAGGACCGGGACGCCCGGCTGGAGATCTGCCGCACCGCCGCCGCCACCTCGCTCGTCCCGGCCCTCGACCAGACCCGGACGGTGGGCCTGGTCACCCTGCCGGGCGCCTTCGTCGGCATGCTGCTCGGCGGGGCCTCGCCGCTCCAGGCGGGCGCGGTGCAGCTGTTCGTGCTGGTCGGGCTGCTGGCGGTGGAGTCGGTGGCGGTCGTGGTGGTGCTGGAGCTGGTCGCCCGGGGCCTGGTCCGCGCCGGGCGCCCGGGGGAGGCCATCGGGTAGGGTAGACGCCGTTGAAGGGGAGTAGCCCTCCACCGGACCGTCGACATACTGGCCCCCGCGCGGGGCCCGGCGCCCGGGGCACCGGATGTCCGATCCGGCTGCCGGCGAGACCTTCGGCCGCAGTGCTGTGCGCTCGCGATCGCCTTGATCCGCGAGCAGACCAACCAGCGCTGTCGGGCCGGAGCGACCCCTGACGGAGCTGCCGAGGCCGGGCAGCCCGAACCCGAGGGACACCACCCCCGATGAGCCTGACCGTCGCCGCGATCACCTTCGGCATCGTCTTCCTGGCCGAACTCCCCGACAAGACCGCCCTCGCCAGCCTGATGCTCGGCGCCAAGTACCGGGCGAGCTACGTCTTCGCCGGCATCGCCGCCGCCTTCGCCCTCCAGGTCGGCATCGCCCTGGTCGCCGGGCACCTGCTCTCGCTGCTGCCGCACCGCTGGGTGGAGGGCGTCACCGGCGTGCTGTTCCTGGCCGGCGCGGCGATGCTGCTGCTGCACGGCGGGGGCGAGGACGAGGACGGGCACGCGGCCAAGGAGCCGTCCGCCAACAGCTTCTGGAAGGTCGCCGGGGCCAGCTTCCTGGTCGTGGCGATCGCCGAGTTCGGCGACCTCACCCAGATCATGACCGCCAACCTGGCCGCCAAGTACGCCGACCCGCTCGCCGTCGGCCTGGGCGCCTGGCTGGCGCTGTGCGCCGTCGCGGGGATCGCCATCCTGGGCGGGCAGAAGCTGCTGAAGCACGTCCCGATGAAGATGATCATCCGGGTGGCGGCCGGCGTGATGGTGCTGATGGCCGGCGTCAGCATCTTCCAGGCGATCACCGGCTGAGGCCGGGGGCCGGGTGCCTCAGCAGTCCGACTGGTAGCCCTCCAGCGCGGCCCGGGTCTTGGGACCGTACATCGCCCCACCGCTCGACGTGGTCTCGTTCTTGACCTTGAGGCTGCGCTGGAACTGGCCCAGCACCGTCTGGGTCCACCAGTCGAAGTAGCCGGTCGCGATCGACTTGTCGACGGAGCCGCAGTACGCCGCCGAGAGCCGCAGCTGCATGTCCTTGACGTCGGACCCGTCCATGCCGAGCTGGAGCGCCCGGACCGCCGGGGCCGTGCTCGCCGACGGGGTGGGCGTCGGAGTCGGGGTCGGGGTGGGCGTCGGTGCGGGGGGCTGGGTCGGGGCGGGGGCCTGGGTCGGGGGAGCCGGGTCGGCCGGGGCCGGTGCCGGGGGAGCGGCGGCCACCGTCGTCGTGGGCGCCGCCGGGGGCGGGGCGCTGGCCGTCGACCGGGTCGGGGACGGCTTGGCGGTCGCCTTCGTCGGGGTGGCCGTCGGCGCCTCGCTGGTGGGCGGCGGCGCGCTCGGGCTCGGCTGGGCCGGGGTGGTCGGGTCCACCGGGGCGGGGGCCAGCGTGCTGGTCGGCGTGGGCAGGGCCCGGAGCTCCGGTTCGCCGGCGGGGGTGACCGCGTACGCCAGGCCGACGGTGACCGCGAGCAGTCCGGCACCGGCCGCGATCAGCAGGCCCTTGCGGCGGGCGAGCGGGCCGCGCCCGTCCTCCTGCTCCGCCGCGCGCCGGGCGGCCCGGCCGCCGGGGGCGGGGGCGGCCTGGGGGAACGGGAACACGCCGAGCTCGTCCCCGTCCGGCTCCGGGGCGGGCCCGGGCCCGGGGGCGCCGTACGGCGGCTGGTGCTCCTGGACGTGCTGCTGCGGGGGGAAGCGCGGGGTCGGCGCGACGGGCGGCAGGACGGTGGTCGCGTAGGCGTCCGCGTCCGGCCCGAGCGGCGGGGTGGCCGGGGGTTGCGTGCTCTGCGCCATCGCCTGCGGCGGCACGGTCTGCGGCACCGGGGTCTGCGGCACGTACGGGCGGACCAGCGGCGGGCCCTCCAGGTGCGGCAGGACGGCGGTCTCGTCGAGGCTCGGGTCCGGGAGGCACCTGCACCCGGCGGAGCGTGCGGTGCCGCACGTCGGGCAGTGCTGGTCCGGCATCGGCCGGCCCTCCTCGGTAGTTCGCTCGGTCGCGGTGTCGGACTCGTGTTCAGGCGGTGGACGGGCCTGATTATGCAGGACGTCCCTGAGAGGGGACAGGGCCGTCCGGGCCGCCGTGGTGGCCTTGTGCCGATTGGTGGGGGTTGGGGATTGATGAACGGTCGGGGAGATGGTGTGAAGCACCCACCATCCGGTCACCGTACTTTCGGCTCAACTGAACGGAGCAAAACAGGGCATTTCTGACAGCATGGTGAGTCGGGAGTGATCATTCGCCGACCTCGCTACGGAGACGCCATGACGGATCCGCTCGCCGCGTCCGACCGGAGCCCCGTGGGCGAGCCGGGCCCGCCGCAGCCGCCGGCCACCGCCGCCAACCTCTGGGTGCCGATCGGCGCCCTGCTGCTGGCGATGCTGCTGGCCGCGCTCGACCAGACCATCGTCTCCACCGCGCTGCCCACCATCGTCAGCGACCTCGGCGGCCTGGAACACCTCTCCTGGGTGGTCACCGCCTACATGCTCGCCTCCACCGCGGCCACCCCGCTCTGGGGCAAGCTCGGCGACATGTACGGCCGGAAGGTCTTCTTCCAGGCCTCCATCGTGATCTTCCTGCTGGGCTCGGTGCTCTGCGGCATCGCCCAGAACATGGGCGAGCTGATCGCCTTCCGCGCTCTCCAGGGCCTGGGCGGCGGCGGTCTGATCGTGCTCTCCCAGGCGATCGTCGGCGACCTCGTCGCCCCCCGGGACCGGGGCAAGTACCAGGGCGTCTTCGGCGCCGTCTTCGGCGTCACCAGCGTCCTCGGCCCGCTGCTCGGCGGCCTGTTCGTCGACAACCTCAGCTGGCGCTGGGTCTTCTACATCAACCTGCCGATCGGCGTGGTCGCCCTGGCGGTGATCGCCGCCGTGCTGCGCGGGAACGAGGTGCGGCGCCGGCACCGGATCGACTACCCCGGCACCGTGCTGATCGCCGCCGTCGCCACCTGCCTGGTGCTGATGACCTCGCTCGGCGGGACGACCTGGGCGTGGAACTCCTGGCAGATCGTCGGGCTGGGCGTGCTGGGCGTGGCCCTGCTGCTCGTCTTCGTCCAGGTGGAACGGGCCGCCGCCGAACCCGTCCTGCCGCTGCGGCTGTTCCGCTCCCGGACGTTCAGCCTGGTGGCCGTCATCTCCTTCGTGGTCGGCTTCGCGATGTTCGGCGCGCTCACCTACCTGCCGACCTTCCTCCAGGTGGTCATGAAGGTCTCGCCCACCATGTCCGGCATCCACATGCTGCCGATGGTGCTCGGCATGCTGGTCACGTCGATCGGATCCGGTCAGATCGTCTCCCGCACCGGCCACTACCGGTCCTTCCCGATCGCCGGAACGGCCGTCACCACCGTCGGCCTGCTGCTCCTCTCCCGGCTCGACGAGCACAGCAGCACCTTCGAGATGAGCTGCTACTTCCTGGTCTTCGGCCTCGGCCTCGGCCTGGTGATGCAGGTCCTGGTGCTGATCGTGCAGAACTCGGTCGGCTACCAGGACCTCGGCGTGGCCACCGCCGGCGCCACCTTCTTCCGCTCCATCGGCGCCTCCTTCGGTGTCTCCATCTTCGGCACGATCTTCGCCTCCGGCCTCAACGACCGGCTCCGCGACGCCCTGGCCGGCGTCCCGCTGCCACCCGGCTTCAGCCCCGAGGCGATCACCTCCGACCCGCGCGTCATCGACCGGCTGCCCGCCGCCGCCCAGGCCGGGATCCTGCACGCCTACGCCGAGTCGATCACCCGGGTCTTCCTCTACGCCGTACCGGTGGCGGCCGTCGCCTTCGTCCTCTCCCTGCTCCTGCGGGAACAGAAGCTGCGCACCACCGTCACCGCCCCCGACCTCGGCGAGTCGATCGGCCTCAACCCGGTCGAACGCTCCTCGCTGGACGAGATCAGCCGCGCCCTGTCCGTGCTGAGCAGCCGGGAGGCCAGACGCGACCTGTTCAAGCGGATCACCGCCGCCGCCGGGCTCGACCTCAAGCCCGCGTCCAGCTGGCTGCTGCTCCAGATGCACCACCACGGCTCCGTGGAGCCCGCCGAACTGGCGGAACGGCGGATCGTCCCGTTCGCGGTGGTGGAGGAGGCGGTGCGCGAGGTCGAGGGCCGGGGCCTGGCCGCCCGCACCGGCGGGCTCCCGCTGCGCCTCACCGAGCCGGGCGAGGCGGCGGCCCTGCAACTGGTCGCCGCCCGCCGGGCGCAGCTCGCCGACCTGCTCGGCGACTGGGACGAGAAGCAGTTCGACGACCTCGCCGAACTGCTCACCCGCCTCTCCTCCGCACTGTGCGCCGACCCCCGCGACCGCCCCGACCGCGTCCCCCATGAGCCCCCCTACCACGGCGAGGGCCGCTCCTTCTGACGCTCCGCCTCGCCCCCGGCGACCCGGCCACCCCGCCGTGGATCGTGTGAGGTGTAGCAGACTGCCTTCTCAGTAGGCAGACCTGAGGAGGTACGGCATGTCCGTCGTCAAGATCAATGTCCTGACCGTCCCCGCCGAGCAGCGGGAGGAACTGGAGAAGCGCTTCGCCGCCCGCGCCGGCGCGGTAGAGGGCTCCGACGGCTTCGAGTACTTCGAGCTGCTCCGCCCCGTCGAGGGCACCGACCAGTACCTCGTGTACACCCGCTGGCGCGACGAGGAGAGCTTCGAGGCCTGGCGCACCGGCACCATGCAGGCCGCCCACCGCCCCGCCCCCGCCGACGGCGAAGCCCCCCAGCGCCCCGCCGCCACCGGCGCCACCCTCTGGTCCTTCGACGTCATCCAGTCCGCCGCCCCGAAGGCCTGACCCGCACCCCGCGGCACGCAGCACGGCGCCCCCGGCCCGACCGGCCGGGGGCGCCGTGCGTCCGCGGGCCTCAGAGGGTGTCGCGGACCTTGAGGTAGCCGTTGTCGACCAGGAACTTCTGGTTGGGGTTGGTGGCGCCGCACTGGTAGAGGATGACGTTGTCGTCGTTCTTGCGGGTGTTGCCCACATCGAGGCACATCTCGTGGGGCGTGCCGAGGGTGGACTCCAGGACGAAGGAGCCGCGGCGCAGGGTCCAGGACTGGTTGGCGGCGGCGGTGGGGGTGGACTCGCAGGCCCAGAGGCGGACCTTGTCGCCGTTGGTGTGGGTGCTGTCGGCGTCCAGGCACATCTCGGTGCGGGTGGCGCCGATCGTGTCGGCGACCTTGATCCGGCCGTCGTCGTGGACGAAGCGCTGGTTGGTGTGGTCCTGGCAGCGGGAGATCCGGGCGGCGTCGGCGTTGTTGCGGGTGCCGCCGACGTCCAGGCACATGCCGGTGGACGTGCGGGGCGGGGTGACGACGTTCAGGGCGCCGTCGGTGATCGTGTATTCGGTGCTGTTGTTCGGGTCGGTGTACTTGAAGCTGCCGTTGCCGCGCGGGAGCGTGGTGCCGGCCGGGGCCGCGGCGTCGACGGTGACCTGCGGGGAGAAGCGGAAGTAGCCGTTGGTCGGCCAGCCGCTGCGGCCCCCGTTGCGGCCGTAGCCCTCGCAGGTGAGGGTGCGGTTGGTCTTGCCGAGGACGCAGTTGCGCAGGCCCACGTTGTTGCCGCCCCAGCTGGAGCCGTCCGCGCTGTACTGGGTGGGGACGGTGGTCTGCGGGGCGAAGGTGGTGGTGCCGGGGGCGGTGAAGGTTGCGGTCATGCCGGTGGCCGGGAGGGCGCCCGGGCTGCCGGTGTTCTGGTACGTCCACGGCACGGCCGCGGTCTGGCCGGGGGCGATCGTCACGGAGGCCGGGACGTCGCGGCCGGCGAAGGTGGTGGCGGCGGCCGGTGAGGCGAAGGCGCCGGCGAGGGCCAGGACGGTGGCGGTGATGGTGGCCGCGCGGGCGGTTCCGCGGGTGGGGGTGGGCACGGGTTCGACTCCACTTCCTTGAGGGGGCGGTGGAGATCTTCGTGCGCGGACGGACGGGCGGGGCGGCCCGTCACGGCCGATCCGGTGTGGTTCACCCGGAAGTGGTGCGTTCGGCGTCCGGGGCGCCGCCGCTTGGTGGAGCGGGCGGGTGGAAGGCGACCGGGGCGGCGAAGGCGGCGCGGCGGGTGGCCCGGCGGAGCGCGCGCAGGACGGGGGTGCCGAGGGTGAGGCAGAGGACGACGGTGAGGGCGGCCCGGGGGAGGTCCCAGCCGAGCGAGGTGGTCAGGCAGTAGGCGGCGAAGCGGACCAGGTTGTCGCCGACCGGGTCGCCGGGGACGAAGGAGATCGAGCTCGCGAGGCCGGCGATGTAGGGCCAGCCCTGGAGGTTCATGATCACGCCGTAGAGCAGGGCGGCCGCCGCTCCGTAGGCGGCGAGGAGCGCGAGCTCGCGGCGGCCGCGCAGCCGGGCCGGGCCGGGCAGCAGGCCCGCCCCCAGGCTCACCCAGCCCATGGCGAGCATCTGGAACGGCAGCCACGGGCCGACCCCGCCGGTCAGCAGGGCGGACGCGAACATCGCCAGCGCGCCGAGCACGAAGCCGAAGCCCGGCCCGAGCACCCGTCCGGCCAGCACCATCAGGAAGAACATCGGCTCCAGCCCGGCGGTGCCCGCCCCGAGCGGGCGGAGCGCGGCCCCGGCGGCGGCGAGCACGCCGAGCAGGGCGACCGACTTGGCGTCCAGGCCGGGAGCGCCGCCGCCCGCCGTGCGGCCCTCGGAGATCTGGGCGACGACGACGGCGAGGAGCAGCGGGAGGAGCAGCGCGAACAGCCAGGGGGCGTCGGTGGCGTGGCCGACCAGGGCGGAGTCGGTGGCGGCGAGCAGCGGCCAGCCGAAGGCGGCCACGCCGACCAGGGAGACCAGGGCCAGGGCGCCGATCGAGCGGCGGCCGAGCGGGACGGGGCGGGGGAGCGGGCCGGGGGCGGTCATGCGGTGGCCTCCGCGAGCGCGTCGGCGACCTGGTGGACGGTGAGCCAGGGCCCGGGGGCGAGGATCTTGGCGACCTGCGGCGCGAACGCCGGTGAACCGAGCACCACGTCGGGCGTCGGCCCGTCCGCGACGATCTCGCCGTCGGCCAGCACGGCCGTGCGGTGGGCGAGTTCGGCGGCCAGCTCGACGTCGTGGGTGGCGAGCAGGACGGCGTGGCCGGCCGCGGCGAGGTTGCGCAGGATCTCGACCAGCCGGGCCTTGGCGGCGTAGTCCAGCCCCCGGGTCGGCTCGTCGAGCAGGAGCAGCGGCGGGCGGGCGGTGAGCACCACCGCCAGGGCGAGGGTGAGGCGCTGGCCCTCGGAGAGGTCGCGCGGGTGGGCGCCGTCGGCGAGGCCGGGCAGCAGGCGTTCGACCAGTGCGCGGCAGGTGCCGGGGGCGGCGCCCGCGTCGCGGTCGGCGGACGCGCACTCGGCGGTGACGCTCTCCCCGTACAGCAGGTCGCGAGGGTCCTGCGGGACGAGGCCGACGTGGCGGATCAGTTCGGCGGGCCGGGTGCGGTGCGGGGTGCGGCCGCCGACGGTGACGCTGCCGGAGTCGGGGGCGTGCAGGCCGACCAGGGTGCCGAGCAGGGTGGACTTGCCGGCGCCGTTGCGGCCCATCAGGGCGGTGATCTCGCCTGCGTGCAGGGTGAGTTCGACGCCGCGCAGGGCCGGGACGGGGCCGCGTCGGACGACCAGGCGGGAGGCGGTGGCGAGTCGTTCCCCGGTGGTGCCGGACGGTGGGGGCGGGGGCTGGTGGCCGTCGAGGCGGGCGCGGAGGCCGGCGGCGCGGCGGCGGGCGTCGCGGACGGTGAGCGGCAGCGGCCGCCAGCCCGCCAGCCGGCCGAGGCCAACCACCGGCGGGTGGACCGGCGAGTGCGCCATCACCTCGGCCGGCTCGCCGAGGACCGGCGGCGCGCCCGGGGTCAGCAGGAGGACCTGGTCGGCGTACTGGACCACGCGCTCCAGCCGGTGCTCGGCCATCAGCACGGTGGTGCCCAGGTCGTGGACCAGTCGCTGGAGCACCGCCAGCACCTCCTCGGCGGCGCCCGGGTCGAGCGCGGAGGTGGGCTCGTCCAGGACCAGCACGCGCGGGTGGACGGTGAGCACCGAGCCGATGGCGACCCGCTGCTGCTGGCCGCCGGAGAGCGAGGTGAGGGCGCGCCGGCGCAGGTCGGCCAGGCCCAGCAGGTCGAGGGTCTCCTCGACGCGGCGCCGCATCACGTCCGGCGGCAGGCCCAAGGACTCCATGCCGTAGGCGAGTTCGTCCTCGACCGTGTCGGTGACGAAGTGCGCGAGCGGGTTCTGGCCCACCGTGCCGACCAGGTCGGCGAGTTCGCGCGGACGGTGCTCGCGGGTGTCGCGCCCGCCGACGGTGACCCGGCCGTGCAGCACGCCGCCGGTGAAGTGCGGGACGAGCCCGCTCACCGTGCCCAGCAGGGTGGACTTGCCCGAGCCCGACGGGCCCACCAGCAGGCAGAGTTCACCCTCGGGGATGGTCAGGTCGACGCCGCTGAGCGCCGGGGCGGCGCCGTCGGAGTCGGTGTACTGGACGGTGACCTGCTCGAAGGTGATCACGAGGTCCTCCGGGACTCGGTCGGGGTGCGGTCGGTGGCCGCTGCTGTCGCTGCTGGGGGAGTGGTGGCGGTGGCGGTGGTGCGCGGCGGGGGCGGGGCGGCGAACGCCGGGACCAGGCCGAGCAGCGCGGCGGCGACGGCGGCGAGCGGCAGTTCGGGTGCGGTCGGCGGGACGACGGTGGGCGCGAACGCGAGCGGGTCGAGCGCGGCGAGCCAGGTCGTCGACGCGGCGACGGCCAGCCCCGAACCGGCGGTGAGCCACTCGGGGAGCGCCCACGGATCGGGCCGGTAGCGCGTCCTGACGGAGCGTCGGCTGCCGAGGGTGAGGCCGGCACAGGCGGCGGCCAGGCCGACCAGGAGGACCGGCACCGCCCAGCCCGCGCCGCCCGCCGTCAACAGCCCGTACGCGGCCAGGCAGATGCCGAGCAGCCCGGTCAGGGTGAGTGCGGCGGTCAGCCGGGCGAGCCGGCGCGGCACCTCGGCGGTGCGGCCGAACCCGCGGGTGTCCATCGCGGCCGCCAGCGCGACCGAACGCTCCAGCGCGCCCTCCAGGACGGGCAGTCCGACGCTGAGCACGGCGGCGATGCCCCGGTCGGTGCGCCCGCGCAGGCGGCGGGCGGCGCGCAGCCGCTGGACGTCGGCCACCAGGTTCGGGGCGAAGGTCATCGCCACCACGACGGCCACGCCCGCCTCGTAGAGCGCGCCGGGGAGCGTGCGCAGCAGGCGGGCCGGACTGGCGAGGGCGTTCGCGGCGCCGACGCAGACCAGCAGGGTGGCCAGCCGCAGCCCGTCGTACAGCGCGGCGAGCAGGCCCTCGACGGTGACCCGGCCGCCGATCCGAACCCCCTGCGCCCAGGCCGGCAGCGGGATCTCGGGGAGGGTGAACAGGACGTGCGTGCCGGGGATCGGCGAGCCGAGCAGGACGGCGAACACGAGGCGGATGCCGAGGACGAACAGGCCGAGGCGGAGGAACGCGCCGTAGGAGCGCGACCAGGGCGCGTCGCCGCGCCGGGCGGCGACGACGTAGCCGGCGACGGCGGCGAGGAGGAGCAGGAGCAGCGGGTTGGTGGTGCGGGTGGCGGCCGCGCCCAGGCC
This sequence comes from Kitasatospora sp. NPDC093806, assembly GCF_040683335.1. Taxonomy (NCBI): domain Bacteria; kingdom Bacillati; phylum Actinomycetota; class Actinomycetes; order Kitasatosporales; family Streptomycetaceae; genus Kitasatospora; species Kitasatospora sp. NPDC093806. Next base: position 124,125 of record NZ_JBFBDO010000008.1, on the reverse strand, counting down.
GAGCGCCCACAGCCACCAGGCCCCGGGGTGCAGGTGGCGGGGGCCGGCGGCGGGCCGACGGCGGGCGGCGCGGGGTGTGGGCACGGTGGGGTCCAGGGTGGGGAGGGGCCGGGTGGTGAGGGGCGGGTTGGGGAGGGGCGGGTCGGGGTCGGGGTTTTTATGTAGACCGGTCTACTTATGTGGACCGGTCTACATATTCGGAATATGTCGGTCGGTCTACATAGCGCGGAATCAGTAGACCGGTCTTCATATTCCTGCGGAGCGTCTCCATCGCCGTCAATGCCGTCGGCGGCGCGTCTGCCAGGCGGCGCCCGCGGCGATGACGGCGACCAGGGCGGCTCCGGTGGTCAGGCCGAGGTCCGGGCCCAGGTTCGGGCGGCGGTCGGCCGCAGAGGAGGAGGCGGAAACGGAAGCGCCGGACGAGCCGGGCGAGCCGGAGGACGCCGCGGGCGCACCGGCGCCGAGCTGGTCGCCGCACCCCGCCCGCGGGTAGCCGGCGATGGCGCAGAGCAGCCCGTTGCCGTCGTACCGCAGCGGCGGGGCGACGGTCGCCAGGACCTCCGCCGAGCTCGCCCGCACCGGCACCACGGCGCACGCGGTCCGCGGGTCCGGCGGGGTCTCGCCGCCGGGCGCGTCGGCGGCGCCGCCGAAGTCCAGCACCACGGCCACCCGCTTGCGCCCGCCCTCCGCCGGCGTGGCCGCGCAGACGGTCCCGAAGTCCCCGGCGGTGCCGGGCCGGGCGGCGTCCCGCCCGCCGTCCGGGCTGACCGCGAACCGCCAGCCCTCGACCGCGCCGTCCGCCGGGACGTGCACCGCCGGTCCCTGCTGCTGGTACGCCCACCCCCCGTCGGTCCAGCGCCAGAACGACCAGTACCGGTACCCCGCGGCCTGCGCCGGGGCCGCCCCGAGCACCAGCAGGATCAGTACCCCGGTGATCACCCCGGCGAGGAACCGCACGGCCGCCCGCACCACCCGCCGCCGCGCCTCGTCGTCGGAGACGTCGGAGACGTCGGTGGTGGCGAGGTGGGCGGCGGGGCGGGCGGCGGCGGGTTCCGGACCGGGGTCGGTCACAGCTTGGCGCCGCGCTTGCGCTGCAGGCTCAGCAGCAGGCCACCGCCGATGCCGATCAGCAGGCCGACGCCGAGCAGCCAGAACTTGCCGATGCCGCCGTCCTCGTCCTTCTTCGCCGGTGCCGAGGCGGTCGGCGAGGCGGAGGCACCGGCGGAGGCACCGGCGGACGTACCGGCGGCCGCCTTCGGCGCCGGACCGAGCGCGGTCAGCTGCCCGACCAGGTCGGCCCCGCCGAAGGCGCGCGGGTCGCGCTGCGCGGCCTGGGCGACCAGCAGCAGCGTGGCGGTGGCCGCGGCGTCGGTGCCGCCCTTGGTCCAGGTGCCGGCCTCCTTGGCCAGCCAGTCGACCGCCCCGGCGGCCTGCTGCGGGTGCCCGCCCTGGATCAGGCCGAGCGCGGCCCAGGCGGTCGCCGTGTAGTCGGGGGTGGGCGCGGCGCCGGGCATGGTCAGCATCAGGTGCTGCCCGTTCGCGGCCAGCTGCGCGGTGAGGTACGCGCCCACCGCCTCGCCGGAGTCGGCGCGAGCCACCGGGGCGGTGCCGGTAGCGCCGGAGGCGGCCCCGTCCGGGCAGCTCAGCGCTTTGGGCGCGGCGTCGGTGCGGTTGGTGTTGGCCACCGGCAGCTTGCCGCCGGTCGCGGCGAGCGAGGCCTGGCCGCTGGCGAGGGCGTTCGCCTCGGCGGCCGGGCCGCCCGGCTGAGCGGCCTGGTAGACGAACGCGCCGCGCTGGTCGGCGGGGGCGGCGCAGCCGAGCTGGAAGGCGGCGAGCCCGTCGAAGGCGTTCTTGCCGGCCTTGGCGACGCCCGCCGGGTCGACCTTGGCGGCGAGGAGGGCGTTGACGGCGAGGCCGGTGGAGTCGGCGTCACCCGGGTTGTCGGGGTTGAAGGCCCAGCTGCCGTCCGCGTTCTGGTTGGCCTTCAGCCACTGGACGCCCTTGTCGACGGCGTCCTGGTGCCCGCCGAGCGCGACCAGCGCCTGGACGGCGACGGCGGTGGCGTTGCTGTCCTCCAGCTTGGCGTCGCAGGCGGTCGCGGCGTCGGCCCGGTACGAGGGCCAGCCGCCGTCCGCGCACTGCTGGCCGGTGAGCCAGCCGACGGCGGAGTCGGCCGGGGTCGCCTTCGCGGCGGCGAGCGCGGTCAGGGCGAGCGACTGCCGCCACACCCCGTCGTAGCTCGGGTCGCCCTTGCCGTACAACCCGTCGGGGGTCGCGGCCGGCGCGGTCGGGCCGGTGGCCCCGGGGGAGCCGGGCGCGGGGGTGTCGGCGAACGCCGGGGCGGCGGCGGTGCCGGTGAGCAGCGCGGCGGTCAGGGCGGCGGCGCCCAGACGGGCGGCGGTCAGCATGATCGGAGGTGTGCCTTTCGTGAGCGGTGTCGACCCGGACGGGCCGTTCCGTAGCCCTCGACGGTGCCCGGCGGTGGTCCGCCCGGCGGGGCCGCTCGCCTCTCCCCGGGCACTCCGACTCACCCGGCGCGCGTGGCGTCGGGCTCACGGTTGCGGGGTCAGTGCCGGATTCGCACCGGCTTTCCCCGGAGGAGAAGCGGGATGGAGTTGTCCTGCATGTCGACTTTAGCCGCCGCGCCGGGTCGGCCGGACCGCGGCGGGTGAGAACACGTTCCAGTCCGAGGGGCCGGGGCCGGGCGTGCTCAGGGGAGGGTGAGCAGCCGGGCGGCGGTGTGCAGGTCGGCGCGGACCTCGGCGATCGAGGCGCGGCCGGAGAGCCAGGAGACCAGGGCCGCGTGCCAGGTGTGCTCGATGACCCGGACGGCGGCCCGCTGGGCCTCGGTGGGCGGTTCGGACTGGCCGATCGCGTCCAGGATCAGCTGGCCGGTGGCGATCGAGACCTGGTCCACCTCGGCGCTCACCGAGCGGTCGGCGAAGGACAGGGCGCGGACCATCGCCTCCGCGAGCAGCGGTTCGCGCTGGAGCGCGTGGAACGCCCGGGTGAGCGTCTCGGCAACCCGCGGCGCCGGTTCGCGTTCGGTCGGCGGGTGCCGGCGGACCTGTTCCTGGAGGCCGTGCAACTGCTCCAGCATGACCGCGACCAGCAGGTGCACCTTGGAGGGGAAGTACCGGTAGAGCGTGCCCAGCGCCACCTGCGCACCCTCCGCGACCTCCCGCATCTGGACCGCGTCGTACCCGCCGCGGGCCGCCAGCGCGGTCGCGGTCCGCAGGATCCGCCGGCGCCGTTCGGCCTGCCGGGCGGTGAGCGGCGGGGTCAGACCGGACCCCGGGGATGCCTGGGACGACGGAGACCCCGGGGACGCCGGAGACCCCGGGGACGCCGGAGACGCCGGCGGCGTGGCGGACGCGGGGGTGGACAGGGCGGGTGACGGCAAGGGGTGCTCCCGGGGCGCGAGAGTGGCGGGGCTGCTCCGGTGGTGCTGGCGCGTGCTGGTGCGTGTTCGTGTGTGTTCGTGTGTGTTCGTGTGTGCCGGTGCGGGCCGGCGCTGGTGCCGGTGCGACGGGTGGAGTACGGCGGGGCGCGGTGGACGAGTGCGGTGCTCAGGCATGGTGCCCGGGCGTGGCGTGAATCACCAGCCCTGGCTCCTGAGCGGAAGCTACGGGCCGGTATCTTCGAGGTCTCTCATTGTTCACAAGGTCAGCGGTGAACTCCACACCAGACTGAAACCTGATCTACTTTACCGACCGGCAGCACAGACAGCAGCAGAGATGAGGGCCGACGATGACCGCGCAGCCGCTGCGGATTGCCCTGCTCTCGTACCGCGGCGACCCGTTCTGCGGCGGCCAGGGCGTGTACGTACGGCACCTCTCCCGTGAGCTGGCCCGCCTCGGCCACCACGTGGACGTGATCGGCGCCCAGCCGTACCCCGTCCTGGACGAGGTCGAGGGACCCGGCTCGGTCCGCCTGGTCGAGCTGCCCAGCCTGGACCTCTACCGGGCCGACGACCCCTTCCGCACTCCGGCGCGCGAGGAGTACCGCGGGCCGGTGGACGTCCTGGAGTACGCGACCATGCGCACCGGCGGCTTCCCCGAGCCGCTGACCTTCTCGCTGCGCGCCCGCCAGTACCTCGCCGCGCACCGCGGCCGCTACGACGTCGTGCACGACAACCAGACCCTCGGCTACGGCCTGCTCGGCCTGGCCCGGCACGGCTTCCCGCTGGTCACCACGATCCACCACCCGATCACCGTCGACCGCCAGGTCGAGCTGGACGCGGCCACCACCCGGCTCAAGCGCCTCTCGCTGCGCCGCTGGTACGCGTTCACCCGGATGCAGCGCCGGGTCGCCGCCCGGCTGGACCACATCATCACCGTCTCCGGCACCTCGAAGCGCGAGATCGCCGAGCACCTCGGCGCCGCGCCCCAGGCCGTGACCGTGGTGCCGATCGGCGCCGACACCCGGCTCTGGTCCCCGTCGGACGCGGTGGCCCGGGTGCCCGGCCGGATCGTCACCACCTCCAGCGCCGACGTGCCGCTGAAGGGTCTGGTGCACCTGGTCGAGGCGCTGGCCAAGGTCCGCACCGAACGGGACGCGCACCTGGTCGTGGTCGGCAAGCCGCAGAAGGAGGACGGGCCGATCGCCCGGGCGGTGCGCGGCTTCGGCCTGGAGCGGCACATCGAGTTCCGGCACGGGCTGACCGACCGGGAGCTGGTGGACCTCTACCGCTCCGCCGAGGTCGCCTGCGTGCCGTCGCTGTACGAGGGCTTCTCGCTGCCCGCCGCCGAGGCGATGGCCACCGGAACGCCGCTGGTCGCCACCACCGGCGGGGCGATCCCCGAGGTGGCCGGACCGGACGGCGAGACCTGCCTCGCGGTGCCCCCGGGCGACGCGGACGCGCTCGCGTCGGCGCTCGGCCGGCTGCTGGACGACCCGGAGCTGCGCGCCGCGCTCGGTGCGGCGGGCCGCGACCGGGTGCTCGCCCGGTTCACCTGGGAACGCGCCGCCGAGCTGACCGTCGAGGGCTACCGGGCCGCGATCGCCACCGGGGTCGGGCGCCGGGCCCGCTCCGGACCGGGCTGGCGCTACGTGGCCTGACGGCCCGTCAGTCCAGTTCGCCCTGCTGGTTGTTGTCGTCTCCTCGCGGTCCGTCTGACTCGGCGTCAGGAGCGTTTGGTACCGAAGGAATGGGAGTCCGCAGTGCTGACCGTTGATTTCTCGCGCTTCCCGCTCGCCCCCGGCGACCGGGTGCTCGACCTGGGCTGCGGCGGGGGACGGCACGCGTTCGAGTGCTACCGGCGCGGCGCCAACGTGGTCGCCCTCGACCAGAACGCCGAGGAGATCGCCGAGGTCAGGAAGTGGTTCGCCGCCATGGAGCAGGCCGGCGAGGCCCCCGAGGGCGCGTCGGCGGTCGCGATGGAGGGCAACGCGCTGGCCCTGCCGTTCGAGGACGACTACTTCGACAAGATCATCATCTCCGAGGTGATGGAGCACATCCCGGACGACAAGGGCGTGCTCAACGAGATGTTCCGGGTCCTCAAGCCCGGCGGCCTGCTCGCCGTCACCGTGCCGCGCTGGCTCCCCGAGAAGATCTGCTGGGCGCTCTCCGACGAGTACCACGAGGTCGAGGGCGGCCACATCCGGATCTACCGCGGCGACGAGCTGCTCGACAAGCTCAAGGACGCCGGCCTCAAGCCGTACGGCACCCACCACGCGCACGCGCTGCACTCGCCGTACTGGTGGATAAAGTGCGCGGTCGGCGTCGACAACGACAAGGCGCTGCCCGTCAAGGCGTACCACCAGCTGCTGGTCTGGGACATCGTCGGCACCCCGGTGATCAGCACCCTCACCAAGGCCGCCGAACGGGCGCTCAACCCGGTCATCGGCAAGAGCTTCGTCGCCTACGCGTCCAAGCCGAACCGGGCCGGGGCGCAGCGCGACAACGCAGGGCGGGCCGGCGAGTGACCGCCGCCGTCCCCGAGGCCCTGCTGCTCGACGGGGTGCTCGACGCCGAACAGGCCGCCGGAACCGTCCGCAGCATCCTCGCCGAACAGCAGCCCGACGGCGCCATACCCTGGTTCACCGGCCACCACCTCGACCCCTGGGACCACACCGAGGCGGCGATGGCGCTGGACACCGCCGGCGAGCACGCCGCCGCCGAGGCCGCCTATCGCTGGCTGGCCGCCCGCCAGAACCCGGACGGCTCCTGGTACGCCGCCTACTCCTACGGCCGGCCCGAGCACGCCGACGGCGCCGTCTGCAACGCGGCCAAGGAGACCAACTTCTGCGCCTACATCGCCGTCGGCGTCTGGCACCACCACCTCTCCACCGGTGACGACACCTTCCTGGAGTGGATCTGGCCGACCGTCCGGCGCGCGCTCGACTTCATCGTCGCCCAGCGCCTGCCCGGCGGCCCGATCGCCTGGCGGGTCGACGAGCACGGCGAGGCCACCGACGAGGCGCTGCTCACCGGTTCGTCCAGCATCCTGCACGCGCTCCGCTGCGGGCTGGCCGTCGCCGACTACCTGGAGGAGCCGCAGCCCGACTGGGAGCTCGCGGCCGGCCGGCTCGGGCACGCCGTCACCCACCACCCCGAGCGGTTCCTCGACAAGGACCGCTACTCGATGGACTGGTACTACCCGGTGCTCGGCACCGCGCTGCGCGGCCCGGCCGCGCTGGAGCGGATCGCCCGGGACTGGGACCGCTTCGTCGTCCCCGGCCTCGGCGTGCGCTGCGTCAGTGACCGCCCCTGGGTCACCGGCGGCGAGAGCGCCGAACTGGCCATGGCGCTCTGGGCGGTCGGCGAGTCCGACCGCGCGGTGGACATCCTGCGCTGGATCCAGAAGCACCTGCGGCACACCGACGGCTCGTACTGGACCGGGTACGTCTTCGAGGACGACGCGATCTGGCCGGAGGAGCGCACCACCTGGACGGCGGGCGCGCTGCTGCTGACGGTCGCGGCGCTCGGCGGCGACCCGGCGACGGTGTCGGTGTTCGGCGGCGAGCACCTGCCGACCGGGCTGGTGGTCCAGGACTGCTGCTGAGCGCGGTCCCTGGCCGGAGGTCCCGGTGGGTCGTTCCGGCGGGGACGGCGTTACGAACCGGCGGGAGGTCCCGGCGGGGAGAGCATGACGAAGGGGCGGGACCGGAGAGATCCGGTCCCGCCCCTTCGTCGTTCCCGCTGTCGGGCTCCGGCGGCGGTCAGCCGCGCTGGATGCCCGAGGTGTCGGCCAGCACGCCCTGGGTGCCGTCCTGGAGCTGGGCCACCAGCGCGGTGCCGCGCTGTTCGACCGCCAGGTACCAGGTGCCCGGGACCAGTTCGCCGACCGCGGCGCCGGCCGGGTTGTCCTTCGGGGCCAGCTGACGCGGCGCCGGGACGGCGAACCAGAACGGCGCGAAGTCGGCCGCCGGGGCCGGCTGCGGCTGGGCGGCGGCGGCCTGGGCGGCGGCCTGACGGGCGGCCTCGGCCTCGGCGGCCTGCGCGGCGGCGGCCGCGGCCTGCTGGGCGGCGACGTCCTGCGGCTGACCGGGCTGGCCCGGCTGGCCCGCGACCGGCTGGCCGGGCTGGCCGGCCTGCGGGGACGGGTAGCCGTAGCCGCCCGGCTGGCCGCCGAATGCCGGGGACTGCGCCTGGCTCGGGTCCTGCCCCGGGCCCGGGTAGCCGTAGTGGCCCGGCTGACCGGGCTGGCCCGGCTGGCCCGGGGCGGGGTAGCCGCCGCCCGGGTACGCCGGCGCGGCCGGCTTGTCGGTGACCAGCGGCGTCTTGAGCACCGGGATCAGCTGACCGCCGGCGGCCGCACCGGCCAGCACGATCAGCGCGATGACGGCGAGCCAGGCACCGAAGCCGTGGCCGATGCCCTCCAGGCCGCCGCCGAGCGCCCACAGCGAGGTCCAGAGCGCGGCCACCGAGAAGGCGATGCCCCACTGGTCCAGGCGCAGGCCCAGGATCTGACGGTTCGCGGCCGCCGGGCCCTGGAAGCGCTGCACCAGGATCAGGACGGCGGCGAGGATGCCGAGCAGGAAGACCGAGGGCAGCACGGGGAACAGGACGCTGTCCCAGGCGTTCGTCGAAGTGTCGCCGCAGTACTTGCCCTTGCACTCGACGGACCAGTACGGCAGGAAGGAGGCGATGAAGAGCAGGACGGCCGCACCTGCGACGGCGGCGTCTCCCTTGGTGAGAGCGCGCAGATTCACTAACGTTCCCCTCGTTGGTGTGTCGTGGTCGGCGGTTTTCGCGTCGGCGGTTCTCGTACCCGTGCCTGGCCGGTCGGCTGACCGGCCGGAAAACCCCGAACGGACCAGAAGCCTAGGGCCAACCGCGTCGCGGGTGCACAGCGGGCTCGGGAATAGGGCGAAGTCGTTGCAAACTGCGCGCTTCCGGCCCCGTTGGTCCACTGCCCCGTCGGCCGATTCGTCAACCGTCCCGACGGCCTTCCCGCCGGTTCGTCGGAGGGCCCCGGCCACGTCGGCTACCGGGTGGTCAGGAACGACGTCAGCGCGTCGGCGATCCCCTGCGCGGCCTGCTGGCGCCACTGAGGGTCCGTCATCCGGCGGGCGTCGGTCGGGTTGCGCATGTTACCGCACTCGATGAAGACCTTGGGCACGGCCGACAGGTTGAGTCCGCCGAGGTCCGAACGGGTGTCCAGGCCCTGGGTGGCGGTGTAGTCCGCGTACGGCTCGCCGGTCGCGGTGCGGAACGCGTCCCGCAGCAGCAGGGCGAGCCGGTGCGAGGGCGCGACGATCGCCGAGGTGTCCGCCTTGCCGGCGACCACCTTGGCGGGCGTGATCACGTGGAAGCCGGTGCCGTTCGCCGGCCCGCCGTCCGCGTGCACGGAGAGCGCGACGTCGGCGTGGGCCGCGGCGCCGGCCCGGGCGCGCTCGTCGATGCACGGCCCCCACGGGCGGTCGCCGTCGTGGACCAGCACCACCGTGGCGCCCCGGGCGGCGAGGATCGCGCGGGCCCGGCGGACCACGTCGAGGGAGTACTCGGCCTCGGTGTAGCCGGCGTTGGTGGCGGTGCCGGTGGTGTCGCACTCCTTGCGGGCGTTGCCGATGTCGACCTGGCGGTTGATCTCGGTGGTGTGGGTGGTGTTGCCGGGGTTGTGGCCGGGGTCGAGGAGGACGGTGCGGCCGGTCAGCGCGGTGGGACCGACGGGGCCGGGTACGGCGGTCGCGCCCGGGGTGGCGGTCGTCTCCGGGGTGGCGGTCGCGCCCGGTCCGGTGGCTGTGCCCGGTCCGGTGGTCGTGCCCGGTCCGGTGGTCGTGCCCGGTCCGGTGGTCGGAGTGGTGGCCGGCCCGGGGGCGGCGGTGGTGGCGGCCGTGCCCGGGGTCGGGAGCTGGGCCGCGGCCGTGGCGGCTGGTGCGGCGGCGGGCGGCGGGGTGGCGGGCGCGCCCCGGTCGGGGCTGCCGACCGCCTGCCAGCCCAGCCAGCCGGCCAGGCCGAGCGGGGCGAGCACGCCGACCACGGTGACGGTGCGCAGCAGGGCGGATCGGCGGTGCGGGCCGGTCGGCTCGGCCTGACCGGCGGGTGCGACCGGTGCGGTGGGGGCCGCGGGGTCGGTGGGGCCAGTGGGGCCGGTGGGCTGGGCCTGGTGGGGGTGGGGGGTGGTGCGTGTCACGGGTGGTTCAGATCCGGTCCTGGGTGCGGGGGGTGAGGCCGAACTGGTCGGCGATCGTCTTCCACTTCGCGACGAAGTCCTTCTTCGCCTGGGTGGCCTGCGGGTTGAGCTCGTCGGCGCGCTTCTTGTCGGCGGTGTTCGGGGCGCTGCCCGAGCAGCCCTGGGCGGAGACCGCCCGGGCCCAGGCCGCGTACGCGCGGTCGATGTCGGCGGACAGCTGCCAGGCGGACTTCAGCGAGGCCACCGCGTCCGCCCCGCCGGGCACGTCGGTGACGGTCAACCCGCCGAGCTTGGTGAGGAGTTGGTCGCGCTGCTTGGCGCCGTTGTCGAAGACCTGGGCGGAGGAGTCGATGTCGGTCTTGGCCGGGCAGCTGTTCACCTTGGCGACCGCGTTGCCGATCGGGGCCTTGGCGCTCTCGCCCTGGGTGAGCAGGTCGTCCAAGGCCTTGGCCTGGGTCTGCGCGTTGGGGCCGCCGCCGGCGGTCGGACTGGGGGTCGCGCTCGGGCTCGCCGCCGCGGTGTCGCTCGCGGCGGGCGTCGGGGCACCCGCCGAACCGGTGGGCGCCGGGGCGGGCTGCGGGTTCCCGGACGGGGCGGCGGAACCGGCGGTGGCGGACGGGGCCGGGCCGGCCTGGTCGGTCGAGGAACCCTTGTCCTTGACCGCCCACAGGATGCCGCCGCCCAGCGCCAGCACGAAGAGCAGGGCGAAGGCGATCAGCAGCGGGGCGCGCTTGCTGCCGGCGCCGTCCTCGTCGTCGTCCTGGACGTAGTTGGACGGGTAGTCGTGCTGGGGGTACTGGGGGTAGTCGTGCGGGGCGTAGCCGCCGGGCTGCGAGTAGTCCTGCGGGGAGTGGTCCTGCTGCGGGTGGCCGCCGGACTGCGGCTGCGGGTGCGGCGGGTACGGGGCGGCGGCGCCGTAGCCGGGTTGGTACGGGTGCGCGGACTGCTGGGGCTGGGGCGGGCCGTAGGGCGGGTCGTACGGCGGCGGGACGGGGGTGACCTGCGGGAACGCCGGGGCGGTCGGGGCCGCCGGAGAAGCCGGGGACGCCTGCGGGTACGTCGGCGCGCCCTGCGGCGGCAGCGGCTGGGGGGCGGCGGGCTGCGGGGGGACCGGCTGCGGGATGAGGGCGGTCGGGGCGTCGTGACCGGGCGGCGGCCCGGCCGGCGGCTGCGACTGGGGCGGGGCCGGCTGCTGACCCGCGACGGGGCCGGGGCCGGGGGCCGGGGCGGCGGGCTGTTGGGGACCGCGCACCCAGCCGCCCGCACCGCCGCGGGCGGTGGGGTCCCAGACCGCCGGAGCGGTGTTCTGCTGGTCGGTCATCGTGCTGGCCCCCACGGTCTGCCCGGATGCTCTTGCGCTGGTGCTGTCGCGCGGCCGTCGCCGCGCGGCCGTGCCGCAGGCGCGGGCACCCGTGCCCGCGACCGCGACCGCGCGGACACCGTACCGTTCGCGCCCCCGCCCGACAGCCCCGGCACGACGTTAGAGCATCCGTGATCGCCCGTGGGGTGGGTCAGCCGATTCCGGACACGCCCGCGGGCGCGTGTGGGGGTCGGGCGGGGGTGCGGCGACAGGAGCCGCCGCGGCGCGGGCGGCGGTGCGGCTCAGGCGGCGGTGCGGCTCAGACGGCGGTTCGGCGCAGGACCCGCAGCGAACCCGTCACCGAGACCTCCTCGAACCCCTCCGCCAAGGCCCGCAGGTACACCCGGTACGGCGCCTGACCGCCGTCGGCCGGGTCCGGGAAGACGTCGTGGACCACCAGCAGGCCCTCGGGCGCCAGGTGCGGCACCCAGCCCTCGTAGTCGCCGGTGGCGTGCTCGTCGGTGTGGCCGCCGTCGATGAAGACCAGGGCGAGCGGGCCGCCCCACAGGGCCGCGATCTGCGGCGAGCGGCCGACCAGGGCGACCACGTGGTCCTCCAGGCCGGCCGCGTGCAGGGTGCGGCGGAACCGGGGGAGGGTGTCCATCCGGCCCACCTCCGGGTCGACCAGGGTCGGGTCGTGGTACTCCCAGCCGGGCTGCTGCTCCTCGGAACCGCGGTGGTGGTCGACGGTCAGGGCGACGGTGCCGGTCTCCCGGGCGGCGGCGGCCAGCAGGATCGCGGAGCGGCCGCAGTAGGTGCCGATCTCCAGGACGGGGCGGCCGGTCCGCCGGGCGGCGGTCACGGCGGCGGCGTACAGCGCGAGGCCCTCGTCGACGGGCATGAACCCGGTCGCGCCCTCGAACGCGGCCAGCACCTCGGGCTGCGGGCGCGTGGTCTCCAGGAGGTCGGACATGGTGCTGCTCCTCGGCGGGGTGGTCCAGTGTTCCTGCTCGCCGTCGGACCCTACTCGACGGTAGACCGCCGCCCCACCCCAAGCCCCCCGCCGCTCTCCCGGCCTGCTGCCGCTGCCGTTCCCCTGCCGTTCCCCTGCCGTTCCCCCTGCTGTCCCTGCGGCCCCTCCCGGACCGAATATGTAGACCGGTCTAGAGAGCAGAATTATGTAGACCGGTCTACATAAGTGGACCGGTCTACATATTCGACGTCAAATAAGTAGACCGGTCGACATATTTTTCCCCACTGGTGACCAGCCGCCGCCGATCGGCGGCGGCTGGTCACCTCGCCGGAACCCCGCCGGTCACCCGGCCGGAACCCCGCCGGTCAGCCCGCGAGCAGCGTGCGGGCGATCCGCGCGCGGTGCGAGGCGAGCTCGGCGGCGATGGCGGCGGACTCGGTGGCCGTGCTGGTGACCGCCGCCGCAACGGCCGGGCGCCGTTCGAGCAGCGCGAGCCGCAGGTGGGTCGGCGGGTGGGTGCGGTCCACGGCGTGCCCGTCCCGCCGCGAGCGGCGGAGCAGCCGCTCGCGCTCCAGGGGCCCGATCGCGGCCAGGTGCTCGCGCAGCTGCTGCCAGAGCAGGTCGACGTCCGGCCCCGGCGCGGAGTCGCGCCGCGCGCGCCCGCCCCCGGACCGGGGCCGCGAGTTGATCTCGGCCCGCAGCCGCATGGTCACCGTCCTCGTGGCCGGCCCGAGCAGCAGCGTGGCCAGCAGCCCGCACGCGGCCTCGGTGGACGCGACCCGCGCCCCGAACTCGTCGGCGCGGTACTCCGCCTGCTGCCCGGCCTGCGCGGTGAGCCGTTCGAGCAGCAGGTGCACCCGGTTCAGCAGCCAGCGGACGACGCCGAGGAACGCCTCGCTGAGGTAGTCCCCGATCAGGAAGATCAGCGCGACCAGGCCGATCCCCTCCGAGTGCCGCTGCCGGGGCCGGACGAAGTCGTACCACCGCACCAGCGCCCCGCTCGCCGAACCGAGCCAGAGGCCGTGCCGGTGGTCGCCGTTGATCCGGTGGGCGAGTTCGTGACCGAGCAGGGCGATCCGCTGCTGTTCGTCGAGCGCCTCCCAGAGCGGCAGGCCCAGGGTGAGCACGGACGTCCGGCGCACGCCGACCACCGACATGCTCGCGTTGAAGTCCTGCTCGACCGCGATCACCCCGACCGGCGGCGCCCCGAGTTCGGCGGCGACCCGGTCGGCCAGCCCGTACAGCGCGGGGGCGTCGGTGCGCTTCAGCACGCCGGTCCCGGTCGGCGGCCGGTCCAGCCGGGGGCGGAGCAGGAAGGCGGCGGCCAGGACGACGGCGCCCAGGCAGCGCAGCGGGGTGTTGCCGGTGACGAGCAGCCAGATCCCCGAGCCGGCCAGCGCGACGGTGACCAGGTGGATCGGGAGGGCGAGCGCGGACGCGGCCAGCCAGTCCCGGCGGGTGGTGTCGGCCCGGCCGTCGGCGACCTCCTGGAACAGCCGCTCGGTCCGTTCGGCGGCCGCCTGCTCCCGGGCGAGGGTCTTGGCGTCCTTGGCGGCGTCCTCGGCGGCCTCCTCCGCGGGCACGAGGTTCCACTCGCACGCGGGGCACCACGGGGTGAACCGGGGGTCGGGGTCGAGCGGCCCGGAGCACTGCGGGCAGCCCGACGGACGGGCCGCGGTCGCGGACGGCGCGGTTGGCGCGGGGGAAACGGGCGGCGCGGGTATGGGCGCGGCGGGGTTCGGCACGGCGGACGATCATGCCAGTCCGGCGGCGGCCGGGGAAGGTCTGAACGGGGATCAGGACCGGGCCCGCGGAGCGGCCCACGCCGACTGGAACGTGTTCTACTCCGCCCGGGCGCGCCGTGCCAGAATCGGCCCGACCACCGATCCGCGAAGGACCCGGGAGCAGCCTCATGCGCGCAGCCATCCTGCACAAGACCGGTCAGAGCACCCTCGACGTCCGCGACGACGTCGAGGCGGTGGGCTTCGGCCCGGGAAAGGTGAGGGTCAGGCTGCGGGCCGCCAGCCTCTGTCACTCCGACCTCTCGGCGATGGACGGGATCCTGCCCCAGCCCGCGCCGTTCGTCCCCGGCCACGAGGGCGCCGGGGACGTCGTCGAGGTCGGCGAGGGGGTGACGGACCTCGCCGTCGGCGACCGCGTACTGCTCTGCTGGATGGCACCCTGCGGCCGCTGCGCCCACTGCGAGCGCGGCCGGTCCCACCTGTGCGTGGCCAGCCTGCGGCGGCTCGGCGCCCCCGGGTTCCGGTACGGCGGGTCGGACGCGGCGGGCGAGGCGGGCGAGGTCGGCGAGGCGTCCGGCTTCTACGGCACCGGCGCCTTCGCCGAGGAGGCCGTGGTCGACCGGACCGCGGTCGTCCCGGTGCCGGCCGACCTCCCGTACGAACTGGCCGCGCTGATCGGCTGCGGCGTGACCACCGGCATCGGCGCGGCCGTCCACACCGCCCGGGTCGAGCCGGGCGCGTCGGTCGCGGTGCTCGGCGCCGGCGGGGTCGGCATTGCGGCGGTCCAGGGCGCCCGGGTCTGCGGCGCGGGACGGATCACGGTGGTCGACCCGGTGGCCTCCCGCCGGGAGCGGGCGGCGGCCTTCGGCGCGACCGAGGCGCTCGCCCCCGAGGAGCTCAAGGCGTTCGCGAAGAGCCTGCCGGGCGGCGGCTTCGACTACGTCTTCGAGGCGGTCGGCCGCTCGGCCACCGTCCGGGCCGGGTACGACGCGACGCGGCGCGGCGGCGCGGTGGTGGTGATCGGCGCGGGGGCGCAGGACGACCTCGCGACCTTCACCATGGGCGAGTTGTTCTTCAACGAGAAGCGGCTGCTGCCCTCGCTGTACGGCGGCGCGCCGCTGCCGCGCACGGTCGCGCTGGTGGTGGAGCTGTGGCGGGCCGGGCGGATCGACCTGGCGGGGATGATCACGCACCGGGTCGGGCTCGCGGACGTCAACGAGGCGCTCGCGCAGATGCGCAGCGGCGAGGCGCTGCGCACGGTCGTCACGCTGGACTGAGCCCGGGCCGCTCTCGGCAGACGCACAGAACGGTGCAGGGAACGGCGCAGGGCCCGCCGGACGGTGCCGGCGGGCCCTGACGGGCGCGTTCGCGCGTGCTCGGTTCCCGAGCGTGGTCGGTCCCGGTGCGTCAGCGGCCGGCGGCGCGGTGTCGGCCGTGCGGGTCGACCTCGGGGGCGTCGTCGGCGGCGGAGTGGCCGCGGTGACGGCCGTGCGACGCGGTGTCCTCGGCCGTGGTCTCGTCGGCGTCGGTCCCGTTGACCGCGGGTCCGGTGGTGTCGGTGAGGGTGTCGGACATCAGAATCGTCTTCCGTGCGAGGGTGCAGGTGGTTCGGCGCCCGGCCGGCGGCGTGGGCGCGGTCGGGGGCGCAGCCGGTGATCTCGGCCCGTGCCCCGGCCACCTTAACCGCCGGAGCGGGCGGGGGCCTATCGGGAATCACGACGGTCGCCCCGGGGGCGGCACGGCCCCGAACGGTCCGCCCGCTCCCGGCCCCGTGCCCGTACGACCGGTCGGCGGGTGCCCCGAACCCAGCCAGTGGCCGACCAGTTCGCGGTACAGCGGCGACAGCACCTGGAGGTCCCCGTGCCGGGCGAGCAGGCCGCGACCGCCGTCCAGCAGCAGCACGCGGTCGGCCCGCAGCGCGGAACCGATCCGGTGCGCCACGACGACGAGCGTCCCGGGTCGTTCGGCGAAGGCCCGCTCGACCCGTTCCTCGGCGGCGGCGTCCAGATGGCAGGTCGCCTCGTCGAGGACGACGACGGGTGCGGGGGAGAGGTAGGTCCTCACCAGGGCGAGCAGTTGGCGCTCGCCGGCCGACAGTGCGTCCGGGTCACGCAGCTCGGCGTCCGGCCCGCCGAGCCGTTCGAGCAGCGATCCGGCTCCCAACAGGTCGGCGGTGGCGGAGAGTTGCTCGTTCGATGGTTCACCGTCCGTGAGCCAGGCGAGGTTGGCGCGGACGGTGCCCGGGAAGACGTACGCCTCCTGCGGCAGCAGGGCCACCAGGCGGGCGCGTTCGGGTCCGGGGAGGGTGTGTGGATGGACACCCCCGACCGTCACCGCACCGGCGGACGGGGCGAGCAGGCCCGCCAGCAGCGCGCCGAACGTCGACTTCCCGGTGCCGCTGGGCCCGACCACGGCCAGGTGCCCACCCGGTCCGGCGGAAAGGTCCAACTCCAAGCCGGTGAACAGTGGTTCGGCGTACGGTCCGTGGGCGTAACCGAGGCCGCTGACCCGCAGGGCGCCGGTGCCGTCGCCGACGGTGGCGGCATCCCTTGCGTCGACGGTGACCGCATCGGTGGCGGTCGCCAGCCGGTCCAGGACCACCGAGAGGTTCAGCAGCCAGCCGCCCACCGTGCCCGCCAACGTCCGCACCGCCGGGTCGAGTTGCTGCACCAGATAGGTGGCCGTGCCGAGCAGTTCGCCCGCCGTCAGCCCGCCCCCGTCCAGCAGCCACGGAGCCGCGGCGAGCACGGCCAGGACGGGCAACCGCCCGCCGAGCGCGACCACCAGGGAACGCAGCGCCGCCGCCCGGCCCAGCGCCCGCGCCGCGTCGGCACTCTCCTCGGCGGCCCCGGCCAGCGACTCCGCCGTCCGCCGCTGCGCCCCGGTGGCCTGGACGTCGCGTAGCCCGTGCAGGACGCGGCCCGCCTCGGCCGCCAGCCGCTCCTCGGCCAGGACGACCGCCCGCCGCCGCGCCACCAGCGGCCGCAGCAACCGGACGAACAGCAGGCCCGCCGCCGACAGCGGCAGCAGGACGAGCGGCAGCGCGACCGGCGCGAGCACGGCCAGGCCCAGCAGCGCGGCGACCAGCGTGACCCCGACCCCGCGCAGTGTCCGCAGCAGGGTCGCGGTCAACTGCCTCACCGACTCGACCTGTTCGGTGAGCCGGGCGACATCCGCCGGATCGCCGTACGGCCGGGCGAGCGCACTCCGGACCACCCGCTCCACCAGGGCGTCCCGCAACGGCTCGACCACGGCGGCGAGATGGGGAAACCCGGCCCGCGCCGCGTACGCCCGCACCCCGGCGGCCGCCCCGAACCCGGCAAGCCAAGCCACCCCCACCCCCGGCCGCCCGGCGAGGAACCCCTGATCCACGGCGGCCGACACCAGCAACCCGGACAGCAGCGCCGGCAACGCCTCGACACCCGACCACCCGAGCAGCCGCAGAAGCGCCCCCCGAGTGACAGCCAGCCGTCCCCCGAGCAACCCCCAACCGGGCAAGCGGCCCGGTACAGGAAGTCGACCCGGCCGACTTCCTATGCGGCTGGTATCGGCACCCGGCGCGGTGGCCCCGGACACAGCACTATGGCGCCCCATCAGCCGGCCACCACGCCGAAGACGGCACCCACACCCACGAAAAGCCCCCAACCGAGCGAGCGGAGCGGCACAGGAAGTCGGACCGGTCGACTTCCTACGTGGCCGGTATCGGCACCCGGGGCGACGGCGCCGTGTCGTCCCATCAGCCAGCGACCACTTCGGAGACGGCGGTCGCACACCACACCAAGCCCACGGGCAGCTCCCAGTCGAGGAAACGGTGCGGCATAGGAAGTCGATCCAGCCGACCTCTCGCGCAGGAAGGTGCGACGGGGCACAGCTGCGGCAGCAAGCCTCGGGATAGGAAGTCGGCCCGGTCGACTTCCTGTGCGGCTGGTATCGGCACCCAGAGCGACGTCACCAGGCACGGCACTGTGGCGGCCCATCAGCGGGCTGCCGCTTTGAAAGCGGTGCCAGCGAGAACGGCAGCACAGCACTCCAGGCTCATGGGGACTCCCGACCGGGGGAACGGCGCGGTATAGGAAGTCGGACTGGCCGACTTCTCGTGCAGGGGTATGCGGACGCAGGTTTTGGCATAGGAAGTCGGGCCGGCGACGTTCAGGCGGGGAGGTGCGACGGGCGCAGCTGTGGTGGGCGGCATGGGGGCCGCAGGTTTTGGCGTAGGAAGTCGATCCTGCCGACTTCCTGTGCGGCCGGTGCCGGTAACCCGGGTGGTGGTGTTGGGGTGGGCCATCAGTGGGTTGCCGCTTCGAGGGTGGTGCCGGAGAGGGTGGTGCGGTAGTCCGGGTCGGCGAGCAAGTCCCGGTGGGGGGCGAGTGCGCGTAGTCGGCCGGCGTCCAGCCAGGCGACCAGGTCCGCGTGTGCGGCTGCCGTCTCGCGGTGGGCTACGACCAGCCGGGTGCGGCCTCGGGTGGCGCGGTCCAGTGCCTCGCCGACCTGGTACTCGGTGGCGAGGTCGAGGCCCGACATGGCGTCGTCCAGTACCACCACCCTGGTCGGGTGCGCCAACAGGCGGGCCAGTCCGAGGCGTTGCAGCTCGCCGCCGGAGAGCCGGAGTTCCTCCGGTGGGGTCTCCCAGCCCAGCGGGAGCCGACGCAGGAAGCCGTCCGCGTGGGCGGCCGTCGCCTCCGCCGGGCCGGCGCCGTCCAGGGCCTCGCGCACCGTTCGCCCGACCAGTACCGGCCGGGCGAACGCGTACCCGACGGCGTCGCGCAGTGCGGCGGGGGTCAGTTCGGTGACCGGGACGCCGTCGAGCAGGACGGCGCCCTCGTCCGGATCGCGCAAGCGTCCCGGCAGTGCGGCCAGCAGCGACTTCCCGGCACCCGATCGCCCCACCAGCGCGACCGTCGCCCCGCCCGGCACGGTGAGGTCGAGCGGGCCGAGGAGCGTCCGGCCGTCGCCGTCCCGCACCACCACGTTCTGGAAGTGCAGTGTTCCGGGGCCGCCGACGGGTAGGTCGGTGGTCCCGACGGGGGATGGCTCGAACGCCAGCACCTCGTCCACCCGGGCCTGCCCGGCCCGCGCGTGCGCGACGCCGACGAGGGCCTCGACCTGCTCGAACAGTCCGGCTCCCAGCGCCGCCCACCCGGCCGCCGCGGCCAAGCCGCCGGGTGCCAAGCGGCCGTCCGCGACCAGGGCGCCGGCGGTGGCCAACACCGCCACCTCGACCACGGCGACCAACAGCATCGCCTGCCACGCCGTCCGCCGCTGGGCCGCCCACAACGCATGTCCGGCCGCCGATAGGGCCTCCAAGCCGCCTGGCGCGGTGGAGGAGGGGATAGAGGGGGTGGAGGGGGCGGCTTTGGAGGCGTCCACCCGCTCGGGAGCTCCGTCGGCCCGGGGGCCGGTGGTCGTGGACGTGGCCGGGCGCCCGGCGGGATCGGGCCGCACGGCGGTGCTGCTCGGGAGGGTGCCCCACGTGGAGGTGGCCGGCGCGCCCGACGCCGTGTCGGTGAGGGCGCCGCCAGTGGGCGTGGATGGGGCTGAGTGCACGGCGGTGCTGTCCGCGCGCGGGGTGAAGGAGGCGGGCAACGTGCCCCACGTGGAGGTGGCCGGCGCGCCCGGTGCCGTGTCGGTGAGGGCGTCGCCAGTGGGAGTGGACGTGGCTGAGTGGGCGGCGGTGCTGTTCGCACGCGGGGTGACGGCGGCGGAGGGCGTGCCCGGGGCTGGGGGCTCGGGTGGGGTGGGGGTGGGGCCGAGGAGGCGGGTTGCTTCCTGGTGGGTGGTGCCGGCGGCGTGGATGGTGCGTAGGCCGGTGAGGGCGGCGGTGAGGCGGGCGGCGAGGGCGGCCTGGGCCTCCTGGTAGCGGAGGAAGACGGGGCCCGCGTCCCGGAGGAAGAGCCGGATCAGCACCGCGCCGGGCAGGACGCCGGCGAAGAAGGCGAGGGCGAGCCAGGGGGACAGCACCCCGAGTCCGACGATCGCGCCGACCGAGCCGAGCAGTGCCGTCCCGGCGCCGAGGAGGGCCGGGAGGCGGCCGCCCGCGTCGGCGGCGGAGCCGGTCAGGCGGGCGGCGAGGTCGCCGGGGGGTGGTCCGCCGCGGGTGGGGCGGCCGCCGGGGCCGAGGGTGAGCAGGTGGGCGACGAGGCGGCCGCGCAGTGCCGCGGTGGCTTCCGCCGCGCAGGCGGGGCCGGCCGCCGCGGCGAGGGCGTCGGCGGCGGCCGCCGTGCCGAGGACGAGCGCGAGCCGGACCAGGGCGGTGGACCAGGCGCCGGACCGGCCGTCGGCGGCGTGGTCGAGTGCGGCGTCGACGGCGCCGGCGAGGGCGGCCGGCAGGGCGAGCGTGGCGGCGGCCCCGACGGGCAGGGCGGTGGCCAGGGCGAGGGTCCGGCCGGTCGGACGGCGGGGCATGGGGGCATTCCTCGGAGAGGTCGGAGGGAGGGCGAACGGACGGTGCCGTCTCCGCCTGTCCGGACAGGCGGAGACGGCACCACCGGGGCTCGGGTCGTCGGCCGGCGCGCTACCGGCGGTCGACCGTCGCCACGATCTTCACCACTAGCTGATGGTGAAGATCAGGCAGGTCAGGATGAGACACGTGAACTGGCAGCCGCCGCCGTGGCCGGTCAGCTCGACGGACTCGGTCTCGGGCAGCTCCTGCAGGGCCGCGAGGTCGGTCTCGAAGTCCACCATGTTCTCCATGATCGGGTTCCTCCCCTGGTGTTCGCGCCCGCCGCGATCTGCGGTGCGGGCGACGGGTGTTGCTCCCCCGGGCGGCTCGGTCCGCCGCGTCGGGGCTGTCCGGCCGCGCAGGGCGCGGCCGGGTACCCGGGCCGCACAGGGCCCGGGAGTCTGAAAGGTGTGGTGCGCGGAGAAGAGGAGGGCTCAGCCCGGTCGGCCGGTGCGCAGGAACCCGGCGAGCAACTCGTGCAGCACCGCGCCGCCCTCCTCGGCGAGCACCTCGTGCCCCGCCCCGGCCGCCTCGACGTAGCGGAAGTCGGCGCCCTCGGTGCGGCCGATCCGCAGCAACTCGTGTCTCAGCGACCGTGATTGGCTCACCGGGACGACCTCGTCCCGGTCGCCGTGCACGATCAGCAGCGGCGCGCCGATCCGGTGGGCGAGCTGGAGGACGTCGCGCGGTCCGCGGGCGTCCGCGATCGGCTCGCCGCCGCCGAGTCGGGTGGTCAACGCCCGTACGGGGGTGGAGGCTTCGGCCAGCAGTCGGGCGCCGGACAGGAACGGGGCGACGACCGCGCAGCGGGCCACGTGCTCGGCGGGCGCGTGGGCCGCCGCCAGCAGGGCGAGGAACGCGCCGTAGCTGACGCCGAAGAGCGCGGGCGGTTCGAGGCCGAGCGCGGCGCGCTGGCCGGCGATGCCCTCCAGCAGGTACAGGACGTCGTCCAGGTCGGGGCCGCCCCAGGCGCCGCGGATGGCCATCGCGTGCGCCACCCCGTAGCCGGTGGAGCCGCGTTGGTTCGGGGCGAGGACGGCCAGGCCGTCGGCGGCCATCCGCTGCAGGGCCGGGTCGAACTCCAGCCGCCAGGCGTCCGCGGGGCCGCCGTGCAGGGCGAGCACCAGGTGCGGACTGCTCAGCCAGGCGTCCCCGCCGTACACCACGGCTTCCAACGGACCGGCCGGGCCCGCGAGTTCGAGGCTCTGCGCGGGGTGCCAGCGGCCGCCGTCGCCGGGGGCGGTGGAGCCGTCCAGCCGCCAGCCGGGCGGTGGGGTCGAGGGGTCGGCGCGGCGGGTGCCGGGCTGCCAGGGCAGCAGGGTGTCCCGCCAGGGCCCGCCCGGGCCGACGCCGGCCGAACCGAGCGGCGCCAGTTGCAGCGGCAGCGGGACCGGTCCGGAGGTGGCCGCGGCCGGGCCGTGGGACAGCAGCGCGTCCACGTCCAGGGTGGCGAGCGCGGCCGGGTGGTCCGGGGCCGAGTACGGCATCCGCAGTCCGTCGGCGGACCAGTGTCCGACAGCGCCGAGCCGTCCGGGCGGGACCGCCAGCGGGTCCAGCCGTCCGGCGGCGGGCCGCCAGAGGGCGAGCGAGGAGCCCGCGCCGTGGTCGATCTGGAGGGCCACCCGGGCCCCGTCGGCGGCCGGGCGCAGCGCCACCGGGCGCAGGAACATCCCGGCGACGTGCAGCACCTCCGGGAAGCGCAGCGGCGTGCCGCCGTCCAGGACGCCCCAGCCGATCCGGTCGGTGCCGGGCGCGTCGCTGCGCACCATGGCGAACCGGCTGTCCGGGTCGAACAGCACGAGCCGGTCGTTGCTGCGTTCGCCGATCTCCAGCAGCGGGGTGACGGTGCCGCTGCGCAGGTCCAGGGCCACGGTGCGGACCTGGCCGGCGTGGACGCGGTCGAGCGCCAGCAGCGCGCCGGTGTGGTCCAGCCAGACGCCGCCGCCGTGCAGGCCGGGGAGTTCGGCGAGCTGCTCGGGCGGGGAGCCGTCCGCCCGGAGGGACCAGACGGTGGTGGCCGGGCGGGTGTCGCTGCCCAGGGCCAGGGCGACCGGCGCCCGCGGGCCGGACGGCGCGCCCGCCGGGAGCGGCAGGAGGCGCAGTCCGGGCATCCGGATGGTGGTCAAGGGGCGTTCGGCGGTGACGAGTCGGCCGGTCTGGTCGGTGGCGGTGGAGAGCGTCACCAGGTCGTGGCGTTCGCCGTCGTGCCGGCACAGCAGGACCGAGCCGTCCGGGAGGGCGACCAGCTGGGAGCGGAGGCTCTCGGAACGGTTGCCGGGCAGCTGGAGCCCGGTCGGGATGGCGGGTCCGTTCGCCGGCAGGCGCCAGCTCTCGGCGTACCAGCCGCCGTCGGCGGCGGAGGCGAGGCAGGCGGCGTGGCTGCCGTCGGCGGCGAAGGTGAAGCTGAGCCGGCGCAGCGCCTGCGTCGCGGCCCGGGTGGCCACGTTCATGTCGTCCCCACCTCGATCGGCTCGGTTGCTTCGTCGAACTGGGCTGTGGCGGCAGGGACTTGAAGGAGGGCGGGGAGCGGGACGGGGTCCACCCAGGGGCGCGGTCCGCCGTGTCGCAGGCGCAGCAGGAACGAGAGCGCGCCCGCCGTTCCGGTACCGTACGCGGCGGCGCAGCCGGTGCCGGTCTCGTCGGGCAGCGCCAGCAGGCCGTCCCGCAGGGCCGCTCGGGCGGCGATGAGGGCGCCCAACTCCTCGGCGGCGGTGCGGAATTCGACGTCACCGGTGGCCTCGGCGAGGTCGAGCAGGTACTCGCCGTTGCCGGCCAGGCCGTGGCAGGCGGTGATGCCGCTGTGCCAGCGGGCGGCGGCCACCGCCCGGCCGGCGGCCAGGGCCAGTCGGAGGGCGTCGGCGTCGCCGGTGGCGCGCCAGAGCCGCAGCAGGAAGGTGCCCGCGCCGGAGGAGCCGCTGCACCAGTGCGCCAGTCGGACCGACTCGGGGTCGTCGGCGCTCTGCGGCCACCAGGCGGTCTCGCCGACGAGGCCGCCGTCGCCGGACGCGGGGTCCCCGGGCCCACCGGTGTCGAGGGCGGTGCCGAGGGCGGTGTCGAGACGGGCGGTGGCGACGAGCGTGCGGCCTGCCGCGGCGGCGCCGTCGAACAGGGCCCGGTCCCCGGTCGCCTCGGCGGCGGCCAGCAGGAACGCGCCGACACCGGCGACGCCGTGCGCGAATCCGAGGTGGGTGATCCCGGCGAGCGCCGAGTCGAAGTCCTGCGGCACCGGCCACACCGTGCCGTACGGCGCCGGACGCGCGGCCGCCAGCAGGCCGTGGCCGCAGCGGGCCGCCCGGGCGAGGAAGGCGGCCGGGTCGATCGGCCCGCCTCCCGGTCCTGCGAACAAGTCGTCGGCGGCGAAGCGGAGTTGGAGGAGGCCGGCGCCGGCCGCGCCGTGGCAGACGTCCGGGTTGGGCCATTCGACGGCTATCCGTTCGGCGAGTCCCGCCGCCCGCCCGGCCATCGCCCGGTCGTCCAGGGCGCGGGCGGCGTCCAGCAGGGCCCAGGCGGCGCCCGACCGGCCGAAGTGCAGCCCGGGCAGGACCACCGGTTCGGCGGCGCACCGGCGTTCGATCCACTCGGCGGCGGTCCGGGTCGTCTCCCGGGCCGTCTCCCGGACCGCGTCCGGCAGCCCGGCGGTACCGGCCGCCCGGGCGAGCACGGCCAGCACCCCGGCCGCGCCGTGCTGCACGTTGCACGGGTCCGACCGCTCCCCGGCCGGGACCACGGGCCAGAGCCGGTCCCGCCGCAGCGGGGTGGCGGTGGCGGCGAGGTGCCGCAGTCCGTCGTGCAGCACCCGGTCGAGGACGGCAGCGGCACCGGCGTCGGCGGAAACGGAGGCGGAAACGGAGGCGGAAGCGGAGGCGTCCTTGGGAACGCGGTGGCCCTCGCACTCCCCGGCGGCCGCCGGGGCCGCCAGGGACTCCCGCACCCGGGTCAGGTTCCATCGGCGGCGCGGTTCCTCGGCGCGGAGGCCGAGGACGGCGGGGGCGAGTCGTCGGGCGGTGTCGCCGGAACGGGCGGCCAGGTCGAGCCAGCGGCCCAGGCGGTCGGTGACCGGTCGGGCGCGCGGGAGGTCCTCGGGCAGCAGCGGGTCGTGGCCGGTGGCGAGGAGGAAGAACAGTCCGCCGAGCGCGTACAGGTCGGCCTCCGGCTCGGCCGTGCAGACGCCGGCCCGACCGCCACCGGCACCTTCGCCGGCCCCCGTCCCGCCCGCACCCGCGCTTCCGCCCGCCGCCGCACCGCCGACCAGGGTGAGCCGCCCCGGCCCCTGCTCGGGCGCCCGGTAGCCGGGGGTGCCGGCCGAACCGGCCCGGCTGCCCGCCTCGGCGGCCAGCTCCAGGTCGACCAGCCGCAGCGTGCCGTCCGGCTGGACGAGCACATTGCCGGGGGAGAGGTCGCGCAGCACGAGCCCCTGCTCGTGGACCCGCTCGACGAGGTCGAGCAGCGCGTGGGCCATCGGTCCGGCCTCGGCCCAGTCGACGTCGGGGCTGCCGTCGCGGCGCAGCCGGGCCGCGACCCAGCTGCCGAGCGGCTGCCCGGCGATTCGTTCCTGCACAAGGAAGAGCGAGTCGTCCTGTTCGACGAGTTCGACGGGACGCGGCGCCAGCCCCTGTCCCTCCAGCCGGGCCAGCAGGGCGGCCTCGTGCCGCAGCGCGGCGCGGGCGTCGGTGCCGGCCCGGTCCACCTCGATGTGCGCGCGGGCCTGCTTGACCACGACCTCGGCGCCGCCGTCGGTGTCCCGGCCGAGGAAGACCCCGCCCTTGGCGCTGTGCCGGATCGCCCCGGTCACCACGTACCGCCCGGCGAGCAGCACTCCGCCGCTGCCGCGCCGCCGCGGCGCGACCGGCTTGCCCGCACCCCGCCCGACCGGGCCACCGGCCCCGGCCGCACCGTGCGCGGTCGGCTCCCGCAGCGGGTCCCGCGCCCACGGCGGAACCCGGTAGACCGCCCCGCGCACGTCCTCGACCCGCTCGCCGCCCGGCCCGCGCAGCATCGACCGGTACCCGCCGTCGTTGCCCAGCTCGGCGCGGGCCGCGATCGCCCCGTACCGGTAGTGGACCAGGCTGCCCGGCCGGTACGGGCGGTCGGACAGCACGACGGGCCCGGGCAGGCCGTCGGTGGCGCGGTGCAGCGCGGCGGCCAGCCGCCGGAACTGCGGTTCGCCGTCCGGGTAGACGGTGATGAACTTACCGGCCGAACCCCGGTCGCTGTTGCGCGAGTTGATCTCGTGCAGCTGCGCCGGACCGGCCGCGAACTTGAACGCGCACGGATCCTCGGCGAGCACCTCGGTGACGGCCGCGAGCACCGCGCCGCCGACCGCCGAGGCGGCGCTGACGTGGAGCTTCCACCCCTCGTCGGCGAGTTCGCCCGCGGACGGCCTGGCCGTGCACCAGAAGCCCTCGACGGTGACCTGCCAGCCGACCTCCCCGCCGGCTCGCCGGTCCCCGTCACCTCCTCCCCGACCTCCGGTGCCGCCGGCCAGCGCCGTCCGCGTCAGCTCCGGCCACGGACCGACCGCATCCGGCGCATCCGGCCCCTGACCGGCCCCGCGACCCGCCGAGCCCGTCCCCCCGGCCGTACGCAGCGATGTGCCCGCTCCCATCCGCTCACCACATCCCTTCGTCTGGTGCCGGCGCCCCGCCGGTGCCCACTGCTCCGGCACCCGGGCGCACGGCCACGGCCTGAATCGGTTCGGTTCCTCGGAGATCCGGGATTCGGTTCCTCGGAGATCCGGGAGTCGGACGCCTCGTCCGGCGGAGCGTCCTCCCGGCTTCGCCCGGCTTCCCCCGGCTTCCCCCGGCTCTCCCCGGGTCCGACCGGCGAGATCGACACCCTTGAAGCCGGGATCGGGACAGCTCCCGTACAACTCCCGTTCGCAGAAGTGAAGTTACTTTCGGTAGCGAGGGATGCTCAATCCGAAGCCGGTCACTTCACTCGTAAGGGTGATCCGGGCGCCGTTTCGAATTCGTGCGAACGGTCGAGTGTGCGCGGCGTGCGCCCCGCCGTCCGGCGCGTACCGCGCCCGAGCGCCGCCGCGGGACGCTCGAACGGCGCGCCGCCGTCCGCCCGCGCACCCCGAACCGCAGGTTGACGCGCATCCGCGCGCCCTGTTCCCGCCCGACCGGACGCCGACCGGACGCCGACCGGACTCCGACCGCGCGCCGACCAGCCGCCGGCCGGGGCCGACCGGGCGGCCCGGCGTCCCCCGCGCGCACGGTAGTCTCGACAGGTGCCGAAACTGTCCGACGTCATCACCGCCCTCGAAGAGCTGTACCCGCCGCGGTGGGCGGAGTCCTGGGACGCCGTCGGCCTGGTCTGCGGAGACCCTCAGGCCGAGGTCCGCCGCGTGCTGTTCGCCGTCGACCCCGTGCAGGCGGTCGTCGACGAGGCCGTCGAGTGGGGGGCGGACCTGGTGGTCACCCACCACCCGCTCTACCTGCGCGGCACCACGACCGTCGCCGCCACGAGCTTCAAGGGCCGGGTCGTGCACACGCTGATCCGCAACGGGATCGCCCTGCACGTCGCCCACACCAACGCCGACCACGCGGACCCGGGCGTCTCGGACGCGCTCGCCGAGGCGGTTGGCGTCACCGTGACCGGCCCGCTGGTCCCGGACCCGACCGACCCGCTGGGCCGGCGCGGCGCCGGACGGGTCGGCCTGCTGGAGCCCCCGCTGACCCTCGCCGTGTTCGCCGCGAACGTCGCCAAGGGCCTGCCGGCCACCGCCGCCGGCGTGCGGGTCTCCGGCGACCCGAACCGCCTGATCAGCCGGGTCGCGGTGTGCGGTGGCTCCGGCGACAGCATGTTCGCGGAGGTGCGCGCGGCCGGGGTCGACGCCTACCTGACCGCGGACCTGCGCCACCACCCGGCCTCCGAGGCCGCCGAGGCGGCGCCGATCGCCCTGGTCGACGCCGCGCACTGGGCCACCGAGTGGCCCTGGCTGCCGCTGGCCGAGCGGGCGCTGCACGGCGCCGCCGAGAAGCACGGCTGGACGGTCGAGACCAAGGTCTCCCACACGGTCACCGACCCGTGGACCGCGCACGCCCCCATGTCCTTCCCCGCCTGACCCGATTCACAGGAGCTCTCCGCTTGAACGCCGCGCCCGCCGACCAGATCCGCCTGCTCGACCTCCAGGCCATCGACTCCAAGCTCGACCAGCTGGCCCACCGGCGGCGCAGCCTGCCCGAGCACGCCGAGATCGAGAAGGCCACCGCCGACCACACCGCGCTCAAGGACCTCGTGGTCGCCGCCCAGGCCCAGCACGGCGACACCACCCGTGAGCTGACCAAGGCCGAGCAGGACGTGGAGCAGGTCCGCGCCCGCTCCGCCCGCAACCAGCAGCGCCTCGACTCCGGCTCGATCACCTCGCCGAAGGACCTGGAGAACCTCCAGCACGAGATCGGCTCGCTGGCCAAGCGCCAGGGCGACCTGGAGGACGTCGTGCTGGAGGTCATGGAGCGGCTGGAGTCCGCCCAGACCCGGGTCACCGAGCTGACCGCGCGGCTGGAGCACTCCACCGTCGTGCTGACCGAGGCCGAGGGCCGCCGGGACGCCGCGTTCGCCGAGATCGACGCCGAGGCGGACAAGATTCGGCGCGACCGCGAGACCGTCGCCGCCGTCATCCCGGCCGACCTGCTGAAGGTCTACGCCCGCCTGCGTGAGACGCAGGGCGGCGTCGGCGCGGCCCGCCTCTACCAGCGCCGCTGCGAGGGCTGCCGCACCGAGTTCTCGATCACCGAGCTGAACGCGATCAAGGCCGAGCCGGCCGACAAGGTGGTCCGCTGCGAGAACTGCGGGCGGATCCTGGTCCGCACCGCCGACTCGGGCGTCTGAGCCGGTGGCGGCGCGCAGGTTCGTCGTCGAGGCGGACGGCGGCTCCCGGGGCAACCCGGGGCCGGCCGGCTACGGCGCGGTGGTCCGCGACGGCGACACCGGTCAGATCATCGCCGAGGCGGCGGAGTTCATCGGCCACGCGACCAACAACGTGGCCGAGTACAAGGGCCTGATCGCCGGCCTGAAGGCGGCCCGCGAGCTCGACCCGGACGCCTCGGTGGACGTCCGGATGGACTCCAAGCTGGTCGTCGAGCAGATGTCCGGCCGCTGGAAGATCAAGCACCCGGACATGCAGCCGCTCGCCGCCGAGGCGCGCACCATCCTCCCGCGCGGGCAGGTCAAGTACACCTGGATCCCGCGCGAGAAGAACAAGGACGCGGACCGGCTCGCCAACGAGGCGATGGACGCGGGCAAGGCCGGCCGCCAGTGGGAGCCGAAGGCCTCCCGGGCGGCCGCGCTCCCGACCACGCCGGTCGCCCCGGTCGAGGCGGCCCCGCTGGAGACCGCCGCGCCCAAGGCCGGCTGGGCGGCCGAGGCCGACCTCGGCACCCCGACCACCTTCGTCCTGCTCCGGCACGGCGAGACGGCGCTCACCCCGGAGAAGCGGTTCTCCGGCAGCGGCGGCAGTGACCCGGAGCTCTCCGAGAAGGGCCGCTGGCAGGCCGAACGGGTCGCCGAGGCGCTGGCCGCGCGCGGCTCGGTCCAGGCCGTCGTCGCCTCGCCGATGCGGCGCACCCGGCAGACCGCCGAGATCGTCGCCGCCCGGCTCGGCCTCGACGTCCGCTACGAGGACGGCCTGCGCGAGGTCGACTTCGGCGCCTGGGAGGGGCTGACCTTCGCCGAGGTGCAGGAGCGCTACCCGGACGACCTCACCGCCTGGCTCGGCTCCGCGAAGGCCAAGCCGACCGGCGGCGGCGAGAGCTTCACCACCCTCACCCACCGGACCGGGGTGGCCCGGGACAAGATCCTCGCCCGCTACCCGGGCAAGACGGTGCTGGTGGTCTCGCACGTCAGCCCGATCAAGACGCTGGTCCGGCTGGCGCTGGGCGCTCCGCCGGACGCGCTGTACCGGATGGAGCTGTCCGCGGCCGCGCTCTGCGCCGTCCAGTACTACGCGGACGGCAACGCCTCGCTGCGGCTGCTCAACGACACCGGGCACTTGCGCTGAGACTGTGCTGAGACCGCGCTGAAACGCCTCGGCGGCGGACTCCCCACCGGGGGCCCGCCGCCGAGGCGTTTCCGGCTCGGTGCACCTGCTCAGCGTGCACCTGCTCAGCGCACCCGGCCTCAGTGCACCTCGGTGACCACCACGTCCAGCTGCCACGGCTTGCGCGCGGTGCCCTCGGCGGCGACCTCCACCCGGTAGCCCAGCACCAGCAGCGCGTCCACCAGCTCGCCGGGCGTCTTCGGCTCGGCGCCCGCCACCAGCAGGTCGCGGACCAGCCGGCCCTTGGTGGCCTTGTTGAAGTGGCTGACCACGGTGCGCTTGCCGTTCCGCTCCTGGAGCACCCGCACGGTCGCGGTCCGGGACACCACCTCGCCGGCCGGCTTCCACGCCGCCGCGTACGCGGAGGAGCGCAGGTCCAGCACCAGCCCGTCCGCGACCTCCGGCAGCACGCCCGCCATCGCGCTCCGCCAGTACGCCCCGAGCGCCCCCGGTCCGGGGAGTTTCACACCCATCGAGCAGCGGTAGGGCGGGATCCGGTCGCCGATCCGCACCGCGCCCCAGAGGCCGGAGAAGACCAGCAGGGTCCGCTCGGCCCGGTCGTACGCGGCCTCGTCCAGCGTGGCCAGACCGAGGTTGTCGAACAGCACGCCGGTGTACACCCGACCGGCCGGGAACGCGCCCGCCGTCGGCAGGCCCGCGTTGCGCGCCACCTCGCCGCGCAGGCCCGGGCTCAGCCCGAGCACCTCGGCGGCGGCGTCCTCGTCACCCCGGCAGAGGTCGACCAGCGCCCCCAGCACCTCGGCCCGGGCGGCCGTCAGCCCCGGCAGCGACAGCCCGTCGAGCGCCACCGGCACGCCGTCCCCGGACGCGGCCTTCCCCTCCGAGGGCGGCAACAGCACCAGCACGGCGGACTCCTCAAAAACAGCACGGCGACGGACCCCGCCACCCTACGCAACCCGCCGCCCCACCCGGAAACCCTCACAGCCCCCGGCGCCGCCACCCGGACGGGTCGCTCCGCTACCGTCCGGTGCCGCTCCCGGTGGGAGGATCGAGCCGTGCCCGAAGCGAACCCCATGAGCATGAGCCCGCCGTCCGCCGCCGATGCCGGACGGCGGCGCCGCCTGCTGGTGCTGGCGATCTGCTGCCTGAGCCTG
Organism: Kitasatospora sp. NPDC093806; assembly: GCF_040683335.1. NCBI lineage: Bacteria > Bacillati > Actinomycetota > Actinomycetes > Kitasatosporales > Streptomycetaceae > Kitasatospora > Kitasatospora sp. NPDC093806. The sequence continues at coordinate 93,932 of NZ_JBFBDO010000008.1, read as the reverse complement.
TTCATCGTCGGGCTCGACAACACCGTGGTGAACATCGCCCTCCCGGAGATCCAGAAGGACCTGCGCGCGCCCGCGTCCGGTCTGCAGTGGATCATCGACGCCTACACCCTGGTGCTGGCCTCGCTGCTGATGCTGTTCGGCTCGCTGGCCGACCGCTTCGGCCGCCGCCGGGTGTTCCAGACCGGTCTGCTGGTCTTCGTGCTCGGCTCGCTGCTGTGCAGCCTGGCGCCGACCCTGGAGTGGCTGGTGGTGTTCCGGGCGGTGCAGGCGGTCGGCGGGTCGATGCTCAACCCGGTGGCGATGTCGATCATCACCAACACCTTCACCGAACCGCGCGAACGGGCCCGGGCGATCGGCGTGTGGGGCGGGGTGGTGGGCATCTCGATGGCGCTCGGGCCGCTGCTCGGCGGCTTCCTGGTGCACGCCGCCGGCTGGCCGGCGATCTTCCTGATCAACGTCCCGGTCGGGCTGCTGGCCTGCCTGCTGACCGCCCGTTACGTCCCCGAGTCGCGCGCCCCCCGGGCCCGCCGGCTGGACCCGGTCGGGCAGCTGCTGATGGTGGTGCTGCTCGGCTGCGGCACCGCCGCGATCATCGAGGGCCCCGAGCACGGCTGGACCTCCCCGCTGATCCTCGGCCTGGCCGTGGCCGCCCTGCTCGCCCTGGTCGGCTTCCCGCTCTGGGAGCGGCGGGTCGCCGAGCCGCTGGTCGACCCGCGGTTCTTCCGCAGTGCGCCGTTCAGCGGCGCAACCGTGACCGCCGTCTGCGCCTTCGCCTCGCTCGGCGGCTTCCTCTTCCTCAACACCCTCTACCTGCAGGACGTCCGCGCGTACAGCCCGGTCGAGGCCGGCCTGTGGACGCTGCCGATGGCCGGGATGATGCTGGTCTGCGCGCCGGTCTCGGGCCGGATCGTCGGCGCCCGGGGGCCGCGGGTGCCGCTGGTGCTGGCCGGCCTCGGCCTGGTCGGCAGCGGCCTGCTGCTCACCCGGCTGGCCGCCGACTCCCCGCCGGCCCTGCTGCTGGCCGCGTACGGGCTGTTCGGCTTCGGCTTCGGCTTCGTCAACGCGCCGATCACCAACTCCGCCGTCTCCGGCATGCCGCGCGCCCAGGCCGGGGTGGCGGCGGCGGTCGCCTCGACCAGCCGACAGGTCGGCCAGTCGCTCGGCGTCGCGGTGATCGGCACCGTGGTCACCTCGGCGGTGGTGGGCCCGGTCGTCACCGGGTTCGCCCCGGCGAGCCACGCCGGCTGGTGGATCATCGTGGGCCTGGGCGGCACGATCCTGCTCCTCGGCCTGCTCACCACCTCCGCCTGGGGCACCGCCACCGCCGCCCGGGTGGCCGCCCGCCTCGGCGCCGAAGCGCCCGTCGGCCGCCCCGGAGTACGGGAGGCCCCGCCCGAGCGGCTACCATGACCACTACGGCGGAAGAGCCGGCCGGACGGCCGCGACGGGTCATCGGACCCGCCGAGGAACGTCCGGGCTCCACAGAGCAGGGTGGTGGGTAACGCCCACCCGGGGTGACCCGCGGGACAGTGCCACAGAAAACAGACCGCCCGCCGCTTCGGCGACGGGTAAGGGTGAAACGGTGGTGTAAGAGACCACCAGCGACCGGGGTGACTCGGCCGGCTCGGTAAACCCCACCTGGAGCAAGGTCAAGATCGGTGCCCTCGGGCGCCGTGCGCGGATGTCCGAGGGCTGCTCGCCCGAGTCCGCGGGTAGACCGCACGAGGCTGTCGGCAACGGCAGCCCTAGATGGATGGCCGTCTCCCCGGGCCGCGCAAGCAACCCGGGAGACAGAACCCGGCGTACAGGCCGACTCTTCCGTCGCCGACTTGAGGGAAGGCCCTCCGAACTGCGGAAACGCAGCTCGGAGGGCCTTTTCCGTACCGGCGGGCGGCGGGCGGCGCGGTGCCGTCAGGACGGGTGGGCGCCGACGGCGTCGCGGATCTGGTCGCCGAGGCCGCCGTTGACTCGGGCGCAGTTGGCGCAGCAGAAGAACATGCCGGCGACCTCGACGCCGTGGCCGACGATCCGGACGTTGCAGTGCTCGCAGCGCGGGGCGAGCTTCTCCATCGCGCACTCGAAGCTGTCGAAGGTGTAGACGTCGCCGGTGACGGTCTTGATCTCGAAGGCGAGCCAGTAGTCGTTGCCGCAGGTGACGCAGGTGGCCATGGCGGCGCACTTCCTTCCGGGGCGGGACTGGACGGGGCGGGGGCCGGGCGGGTGCCCGGCCCTCCTTCAGTCTCGGAGCCGCCCCGGAAGGCGGCCACCCGGCGCAGCCGGTCAGGTTCAGGCGGTCGGGTCCAGCGGGTCGGGTCCAGCGGGTCAGGTTCAGCCGGTCGGGTTCAGGCGGGTCGGGCGGTGAGGTCGGCGAGCTCGGTCAGGGCGCGGACGGCGCGCTCGGCGTCGTCGGCGGCGACGAACAGGTGGTCGTGGTGGAAGCCGGCCACCACGTTGCAGCTGATCCCCTCCTCGGCCAGCCGGGTCGCGACGGCGGCGGTCAGGCCGACGGCCTCCAGCGCGGAGTGGATCTGCAGGGTGATCCAGGCGGCCACGTACTCGTAGCGCAGGCCGAGCGCGTCCGCCTCCTCCTGGGCCACCACCACCGTCACCCCCTCGGGTTCGGCGACCGTGACCACCGGCCGGAGGCCGGCGGGCACCTTGGTGGGAAGCGTGCAGTAGACGTACCGCCCCGGGTTGAGCAGGGGGCGCATACCGCGCAGCAGTGTCGTGAGGTCTCGTTCTCCGGCCATGCCCGCCACCGTAGCGGTGGCTCCCTCCGCAGCGGCGGAGGGTGTATCGGAAGCGTTGACGGTCGACAGTCACCGATATATCGTCGAGTTATCGGGACAGTGACTCGACTGTCCTGACCGATCGTCTACGGGGCCGCGTTCGAGCGGCCCGAACGGGAGGTGGGTGCGATGCGCCCTGGACGATTCCGTGGAGAGGGCCCGTACGGTGGCGGACGCCGCCGGGGGCCGGAGTTCGTCGGGATGCCCGGCGAGTGCGACGAGGGGCGGGAGGCGTTCGGCCACTTCGGTCCGCCGCCGTTCGTCGGCGGCCCGGGCCGCGGGCCGGGCGGCGGACCGTGGGGCCGGGGCTTCGGCGGACCGCCGTTCGGGCGGGGCCGGCGGGGCGGCCGGGCGCGGCGCGGGGACGTGCGCGCCTCGCTGCTGGCGCTGCTCCGGGAGCGGCCGATGCACGGCTACGAGATGATCGCCGAGATCGCCGAGCGGTCCGGCGGGGCCTGGCGGCCCAGCCCCGGCTCGGTCTACCCGACGCTCCAGCTGCTGGAGGAGGAGGGTCTGGTCACGGCGGAGGAGATCGGCGGCAAGCGGCTGGTCTCGCTCACCGAGGCGGGCCGGACCGAGGCCGAGTCCGGGCCGGCCGAGCCGTGGGCGGAGGCCGGCCAGGAGGTCGACTGGGCCGCCGTGCAGGAGGTCGGCCAGGCGCTGGGCGCGGTGGAGCACGCCGTGCGGCAGGTCATGGCGACGGGCACGGAGGCGCAGCGGGCCAAGGGGCTGGCGGTGCTCAACGAGGCCCGGAAGAAGCTGTACCTGATCCTCGCCGAGGACGCCTGAGCGGGGAGGGCGGGGGCGGCGGCGCCACGGCGCCGCCGCTCAGGCGCGGATGGCGAACAGCGCCACGCAGGCGAGCAGCAGGACCGTCCAGCCGAACCAGAGCCAGCCGTTGGAGCCGAGCACCGCGCTGTAGAGGCTGATCACCACCAGCAGGCCGGCGGTGACCCCGGCCACCTGCCGGTTGTGGTGCGCCACCGCGTCGGCGCGGGATCTGGGGTGCCGTTCGGTCCTCGCCATCGCCGTCCTCCCGCCTGGGGAGGCGGCCGTCACCCGGAAGCGCGGGCGGTGGCCGCCTCGTCGTACTCGTAGCGCCAGAACCAGCGGGCACCCCGCTGCTGCTTGGCCCGGACGTACACCAGTGTGCGCGCCGGGACGTCCCCGTGCGAGGGGACCGGCACCTTGTACTTCTTGGGCACGCCGTACATCGGCCCCAGCGGGATGGGGAGGATCCGGCCGTCCAGGGGCCCGCCGACGAATTCGGTCTCCGCGCTCTTCACCCCACCAGGGTCTCACCCCGGAGGTGGAGCGCGGGTGACGGGCGGCGAGGGCGGGCCCGCCGGCGCGCGGAGGCGGTGTGACGGCCGGGTGCCGGGAGTGTGACCGGAGAGGCACCGCCCCCGGTCATCCGGACGGCCCGCGCACCCTTATCCTTCCTGTTACGCCCTCGGGGTCCACCCGGGTCAGCGGGCCCGTACGGGCCGGGCGAGGCGCAGCTCACCGTGCCCGCCGGGTCGCCGAGCGCAGTCGTCGTACTGCCGCCGTGCTGCCGTGACTCCGTACCGTGACCCCGGCGTCGGCCGTCCGGCAACCCCGGCTCCGGCCGGCAGGGCGCGGGAGCGCAGGGCCGAGCACCACCCGGGGAAGCAGCGGGGGGCGCCGTGCGTTGCGTCGGAGTGGTACGTCGAACGCTGTGTCACACCAGGCACGGCGACGCGCGGAAGGGGCCCGATGGAATCCGGCAGCAGGTGGACGGCCTGGTGGCAGAAGCGTGACCGCGAGCGGGCCCGATCGGCACCGGCCGACAGTCCCGCGGCCAGACTGGACCAGCTGCTCGGCGCCGTGCGCGCCGGGTTCCCGCTCGCCCCCGCGGCCCATCCGGCCGGCTACCGCTGTTCCTGTGACCGGGTCGCCTGTCCGGCCCCGGCCCAGCACCCGGTCTCGTTCGCCTGGCAGACCCAGGCCACCACCGACCCCGAGCAGCTCGCCCGCTGGCTCTCCCGCGACCCGCAGGCCAACTTCGTCACCGCCACCGGCCGCGTCCACGACATCCTGGACGTGCCCGCGGAGGCCGGGCGGCTGGCCCTGGAGCGGCTGACCGCGCTCGGCGTCGAGGGCCCGGTCGCGGCCGTCGGCGAGGAGCGCTACCTGTTCTTCACCGCCACCAGGGGCACCCCGGTGGACGAGGACGAGTGGTGGCCGAGCGCCCTGGACTCCACACCGGACACCATGTCCGAGCACCCGGGCCTGCGCTGGCACTGCCGCGGCTCGTACACCCTGCTGCCGCCGGCCGCGCTGCCGGACGGCTCCGAGGTGCGGTGGCTGCGCGGGCCCGAGCAGCCGCTGCCGGACCCGCTGCGCGTCCTGGACGTGCTGACCGACGCCTGCACCGAGGTGGGCGCGGTCGCCGAGGAGCAGTGGCTGATCGGCTAGTGGGGCGCCCACCCCGGCAGCCCCGCTACGGCAGGGTGAGGACCTCCGCGCCGTCCGGCGTGACGACCAGGGTGTGCTCGAACTGGGCGGTGCGCTTGCGGTCCTTGGTGACGACGGTCCAGCCGTCCGGCCAGATCTCGTAGTCGTAGGTGCCCAGGGTGAGCATCGGCTCGATGGTGAACGTCATCCCCGGCTTGATGACCTCGGTGGCGCGCTCGCTGTCGTAGTGCGGGATGATCAGGCCGGAGTGGAACGACGTGTTGATGCCGTGTCCGGTGAAGTCGCGGACCACGCCGTAGTCGAAGCGCTTGGCGTAGGACTCGATGACCCGTCCGATCACGTTGATCTGACGGCCCGGCTTGACCGCCTTGATCGCCCGGTCGAGCGACTCCCTGGTCCGCTCGACCAGCAGCCGCGACTCCTCGTCCACGTCGCCGCAGAGGTAGGTGGCGTTGAGGTCGCCGTGCACCCCGTGGATGTAGGCGGTGGCGTCGATGTTGACGATGTCCCCGTCCTGCAGGACGGTCGAGTCCGGGATGCCGTGGCAGATGACCTCGTTGATCGAGGTGCAGATCGACTTGGGGAAGCCCCGGTAGCCCAGGTCGGACGGGTAGGCGCCGTGGTCGCACATGTACTCGTGCGCGACGACGTCCAGCGCGTCGGTGGTGACCCCGGGCGCGATCAGCTTGGCCGCCTCGGCCATCGCCTGCGCGGCGATCCGGCTCGCGATCCGCATCTTCTCGATCGTCTCGGCGGTCTGCACCTCGGGCCCGGTGTACGGCGTCGGCGCGGGCTTGCCGACGTACTCGGGGCGCGCGATGTGCGCCGGGACCTTGCGGGTGGGGGACTGGATGCCGGGTACGAGTGCCATGGCCGCGAGTCTAGGGCAGTGCCGATGACGGCCGGTGTGCGGACGGAGCCCGGGCGGGGAATGATCGGGGCGACGTGACGCCGAGACGGAGGTGACCACCATGCCCCTGGGATTCCGCCGGAACAAGCCGACCGGCCTGCCGGGCGAATGGTTCTACTGCATCAAGCACGGCAAGGTCGAGGAGGGGCCGGAGTGCCCGGCCAAGGACCGGCTCGGGCCGTACGCCACCCGCGAGGAGGCGGCGCACGCGCTGGAGACCGCCGAACTGCGCAACCGCGAGTGGCGCAACGACCCGAACTGGAACGACGACGAGGGGCGCCCCTCCGACCAGCCCTAGCCGACCGCCGGGGCCCGCTCGTCCGCGGCCCGTTCGCGCGCGGCCCGCTCGTGCTCGGCGCGGACGGCGGCCGCGTTCGGGTCGGTGCGGTCGTCGTAGGCGAGCAGCCGCGGCAGGGCGGCGGCGAGCGCGAGCACGCCCACCACGCAGGCGACACCGCCGGCCCACACCGAGGCGCGCACCCCGACCAGGCCGGCCATGCCGCCGGCCCGGACCTGGCCGAGCTGCGGCCCGACCGAGTAGCTGAGCAGCTCGACGCCGGCCATCCGGCCGCGCAGCTCGTCCGGGATCGACTGGTTCCACAGGGTGGAGCGGGCGATGCCGCTGATCTGGTCGGCGCCGCCGGCCAGTGCCAGGCAGCCCAGCACCAGCCAGACCGAGGCGGAGAGGCCCGCCAGCGCCATCGCCGCGCCCCAGCCGAGCGCGGCGGCCAGCAGCAGCCGGCCGTGCCGGTGGATCCTGGACGTCCAGCCGCTGGTGGCCGAGACGAGCAGGGCGCCCACCGCCGAGGCGGCGTACATCGGGCCGAGCGCCCAGTCGGCGTGCAGCTCGGCGGCGAGGAATGGGAAGATCGCGACCGGGAAGGCGAACAGCATCGCGCACAGGTCGATCGCGTAGGTGCCGAGCAGGTCCTTGCGGCTCCAGGCGTACTTCACGCCGGTGAGCACCGCGCGGACGGACGGCTTCTCGGCGCCGGTCGGCGGCGGCACCGCGCGGATCCGGGCGAGCAGCAGCAGCGAGGCGCCGAAGGTGGCCACGTCCAGCGCGTACGCGGTCTGCACCCCGGCGAACGCCACGATGACCCCGGCCAGGGTCGGGCCGAGCACCGAACCGACGTTGCGGTAGAGCGAGTTGAGGGCGAACGCGGCGGTCAGCTGGTCGTGCGGGACGATCCGCGGGGTGAGCGAGTCCAGCGCCGGGCGCTGCAGGCCGTCGGCGGCGGCGACCAGCGCGGCCACCAGGTAGACCGGCCACAGGACGGGCGTCGGCAGCAGCGCGTTGAGCAGCAGCAGGGCGCTGAGCAGACCGAGGCCGGCCTCGGTGAACAGCACCAGGCGGCGGCGGTCCAGGGCGTCGGCGAGGGCGCCGCCCCAGAGCCCGAACACGATCAGCGGGACCAGCTCGAAGGCGCCGACCAGGCCGACCGCGAAGGAGGAGTCGGTCAGCTCCTTGATCTGCATCGGCACGGCGACGTAGGTCAGGAAGCTGCCGAGGCTGGTCACGCAGCCGGAGAGCCAGAGCAGGCGGAAGTCGCGGGAGGAGCGCCAGGGGGAGAGGTCGGGGGTGACCGAGCTCAGCAGGGACTTCGCCCGACGCTTGGGAGGATGGTCGGCGTCGTTCACCGTTGATCTCCCAGGATGTCCCAGCCTTTGGGCCGGGGAGATGGGGATCCCCCTGCCCGGAGGGCGGGGGAGGGTCCTTGGCTCGGAGCCGCGAAGCGGCGGAGTGATCTTCGGAGGTCCTGACGTGGGTCGTTGTCAGTGCGTGTCGGTAGGTTGATCTCGTGCACCTTCGGTACTCGTATCGCGTCTATCCGACTGCGGGTCAGCGTTCTGTGCTGGCTCGGACGTTCGGGTGTGCGCGTGTGGTGTACAACGACGCCTTGGCGGTACGGGTGGAAGCCCGGAAGGCTGGGCGGCCGTATCCCAGGAGCACGGATCTTCAGAAGCTGGTGATCACGGCGGCGAAGAAGACCGCTGAGCGGGCTTGGCTCGCGTCGGTGGGGGTGGACCCGTTGATCCAGTCGTTGCGGGATCTGGACACCGCGTACCGGAACTTCTTCGATTCGGTGTCCGGCAAGCGGCAGGGGCGTCCGGTCGGCTTGCCGCGGTTCAAGTCGAAGCGGGACAGTCGGCAGTCGCTGCGGTTCACTCGCAACGGGTTCCGGGTCAGGTCCAACGGGAAGCTGTACCTGGCGAAGATCGGTGACGTGCGGGTGAAGTGGTCGCGCGCACTCCCGGCCGATCCGTCGTCCGTGACGGTCGTGCTGGATGCGGCCGGCCGGTACCACGCGAGCTTCGTCGTGGACGTGGAACCCGCGCGCCTGCCCGAGGTCGATGCCGAAATCGGCATCGACCTCGGCCTGACCACGTACGCCGTCCTCTCGGACGGCAGCGTGATCGACAACCCGCGCTTCCTGCGCAAGGCGGAGAGGAGGCTCAAGGCTGCGCAGCGGGAGCTGTCCCGCAAGGCCCAGGGGTCGAAGAACCGGGCGAAGGCCCGCCGGAGGGTCGCCAAGGCACACGCCAAGGTGGCCGACACCCGCAGGGACTGGCTGCACCAGCAGACCACCGGGATCATCCGCGAAACCCAAGCGGTGTACCTGGAGGACCTGAACGTGCGCGGCCTCGGCCGTGGCCGACTGGCCAAGTCCGTCCACGACGCCGGCTGGTCCGCCTTCCGGTGCCTCTTGGAGGAGAAGGCAGCCCGCTATGGGCGGCATGTCGGCATCGTGCACCGCGGGTACCCGTCCTCGCAGCTCTGCTCGGACTGCGGACACCGCGACGGACCCAAACCCCTGCACATCCGGGAGTGGGCCTGTTCCGCGTGCGGTGTGCTGCATGACCGTGACCTCAACGCTGCTCGAAACATCCTGGCCGCCGGGCAGGCGGACAGGCTAAACGCCCCTGGAGGGCCGGTGAGACCCGGCGTGGCGATCCCACACCGGGCACGGCCCGTCGAACGGGGAACCCACCTCGGCGACCTGCCATGTACGGGTTTCCGTGCCGCAGGCGCGGGAGGAATCCCCGTCCTTCAGGGCGGGGAGGATGCCAAGAACGACCATCCTCGGTGGGCGGCCGCGCCGCCGCAACGGATTTTCCCGCCCGCGCGCCCACACCCGGACCGGCCTACCAGCGGCTGATGGCCGGCCCCGCGGTGAGCCGCCCGGCGAGCGCCGCCAGCCGGTCGAGTGCCGAGCGCTGGGCCGGGGCGTGCCCGGCGGCGGCGCTGACCAGGTGCTGGGCCAGGTCGAACGGCTGCTCCTCGGCCGTCCCGACGGAGAGCCGCTGGTGGGCCAGCCCGGCGAGGTCCGCCAGGTCGCCCTGGTCGCCGGGCCCGGCGCCGTCCAGCGCCAGCACGGTGGCGCCCAGCCGCCGGGCGTCGTGCACCCGTTCCAGCAGCGGCTCGCCGGCCGCGGTCGGGGCGACCACCAGGACGGTCGCCCCGCGCCCGGCCTCGGTCAGCCGGCGCAGGCCGTGCGCCAGGTGGGCCGGGGCCTGCGCCGGGACCCGGTGCCGCAGCAGGGTCGGGGCCAGCCGGGGGACGTCCGCCCAGGCGGCCTCGTCCTCCAGGTGGGCGGCCAGGTGCCAGGGCTCGTAGGCCTCGGTGCCGACCAGCAGCAGTTCGCCGGCGCCGCGCCGGGAGACCGCGTGCCGCAGTTCGCCGGCGAAGCCGCCGACCGCCTCCAGCCAGCCGGTGCCGGCCAGCCGTTCCCGTAGTGCCGAAACTCTCACCGCGTCCATGCCGGACAGGATGTCGTGGCGGGTCGTCGGTTTGGCAGGATCTGCCCATGACTTCCCTCGATTCAGCGACAAACCCGGCCCACGAGCTGCCGGACGTCTCGCAGCTCGTGGTCGGTGTCCTCGGCGGCACCGGCGACCAGGGGCGGGGCCTGGCCCTGCGGCTGGCCAAGGCCGGCCAGCAGGTGATCATCGGCTCGCGCGACGCGGCCCGTGCGCAGGCCTCGGCGGCCGAGCTCGGCCTCGGGGTGCGCGGCGCCGACAACGCCACCACCGCCCGGGAGAGCGACATCGTGATCATCGCGGTGCCGTGGGACGGGCACGCCGCCACGCTCACCGCGCTCCGCGCCGAGCTGGCCGGCAAGATCGTGGTGGACTGCGTCAACCCGCTCGGCTTCGACAAGCAGGGCGCCTACGCGCTCGTCCCGGAGGAGGGCAGCGCCGCCCAGCAGGCCGCCGCCCTGCTGCCGGACTCCCGGGTGACCGCCGCCTTCCACCACCTCTCGGCGGTGCTGCTGCAGGACGAGTCGATCGAGCGGATCGACACCGATGTGATGGTGCTCGGCGAGGAGCGGGCCGCCACCGACATCGTCCAGGCGCTGGCCGGCCGGATCCCGGGCATGCGCGGGGTCTTCGCGGGCCGGCTGCGCAACGCGCACCAGGTGGAGTCGCTGGTGGCGAACCTGATCTCGGTCAACCGCCGCTACAAGGCGCACGCGGGTCTGCGGATCACCGACGTCTGATCATCCGGTCGTGGGACCGGAACGCCGACCTCACCCCTGGACCCGGTCCGGGGGTGAGGTCGGCGACAATGGGGCGGTCCGTCCACCGGTTTCAGGAGCTCCCGCCATGCCCCGCACGTCTCTGCTCGCCTCGATCGTCGTCGTCCTCGCCCTGGCCGCCGCCGTGGTCTCGCTGGTGCAGGGCTGGTGGCTGGGCCTGATCTGGCTCCCGCTGGCGGGCATCGCCAGCAACGTGCTCTGGATGAACCTGCGCCGCGAGAAGCTGGCCCGGGCGGCCGCCGAGCAGGTCGCCCAGGGCTCGTAGCGCCGGTCAGTCCTTCCAGAACATGAAGAGCTCGTGGCCCAGCTGCGGGTAGACCCGCTCCACGCCCAGCAGGTCCATCACGCCGTACACGGCCTCGAAGAACCAGTGGTTGATCTCGGGCTGCCAGAGCAGCGCGAAGACGGCCAGCATGCCGTACGGCGCGAACGGCTCGATCGCCCGGCGGGTCTTGTGCGACAGCCAGGGCTCGATGATGCCGTAGCCGTCCAGGCCGGGCACCGGCAGCAGGTTGAGCAGGGTCGCGCTCAGCTGCAGCATGCCGAGGAAGCCCAGGGCCAGCGCCAGCGGCGAGACGTTCAGCTCGTAGCCGTTCCAGAACGCGTGCACCGCCGGGTCGTCCAGCCAGCCCGCGCCGACCGGGACCAGCAGCAGCACCGCGGCGAGCAGGTTGACCAGCGGGCCGGCGGCCGAGATCAGGCTGTGCTTGAGCCGCCCGTGGATCCGGTGCCGCTCGATCCAGACCGCGCCGCCGGGCAGGCCGATGCCGCCGAGCAGCACGAACACGATCGGCAGCACGAAGCTGAGCAGCGCGTTGGCGTACTTGAACGGGTTGAGGGTCAGGTAGCCCTTGGCGCCGACGGAGAGGTCGCCGCCGTGCAGGGCGGTCCGCGCGTGCGCGTACTCGTGCAGGCAGAGCGAGACCATCCAGCCGGCCACCACGAACAGGAAGATGCCGAACCGGGCGTTGCCGTAGCCCTGGAACACCGCCACGGCGGCGGTGACGAAGGTCGCGAGCAGGACCCAGAACACCGGGCTGATCCGGCGGTCCTCGCTGCGTGAGCGCTGCGTGGCGGCGAAGGTCATGGTCTGGGCGCTCCGGAGGTGTGGGGTGCGGTCGGCTGGACGGGGCCAAGGGTCGATCATGCCGGGCGGTCCCGCCGCCGGACAAGCCGTCCCCGGTGAACGTACGGCGCCCGCCGCCGGGTTCCGGCCGCCGGGGCGCGGCCCGTCGGCCCGGGGGAGCCGAGGGCCCCGGCCCGGACAAATGTGCGTGGGCGGCGGGGCGATCCACCAGAATGGTCCGGTGCACTACGGCATCCTCGGCACCACCACCGCCCACCATGACGACGGCACACCGGTCCCGCTCGGCGGCGCCCGGTTGCGCGCGCTGCTCGCGGCGCTGGCGCTGCGGCAGGGCCGGCCGGTGCCGGCCGACCTGCTGGTGGACGAGGTGTGGGACACCGAGCCGCCGCAGGACTCCTCGGCCGCGCTGCAGACCCTGGTCGGCCGGCTGCGCCGGACCATCGGCCGGGAGCGGATCGGCTCGGGTCCGGCCGGGTACTGGCTGACCGACCCGGACACCGACCTCGCCGAGTTCCAGCGGCTCGCCGGCGAGGGCCGCCGGGCGCTGGAGCAGGGCGACCACGGCTCGGCCGCCGAGCGGCTGCGGGCCGCGCTGGCGCTCTGGCGCGGCCCGGCGCTGGCCGACCTGCCGGACCGCGGCGGGCCGGCCACCCGGCTGGAGGCGCAGCGCGAGGAGGCCCGCCGGTACCGGATCACCGCCGACCTGGGCCTGGGCCGGGCGGCCGAGCTGGTGGCCGAGCTCGCCGAGCTGTCCGAGCGGCAGCCGCTGGACGAGCCGGTGCAGTACCTGCTGGTCCGGGCGCTGCACGAGAGCGGCCGGACGGCGGAGGCGCTGCGGCACTACGAGCGGACCCGGCGCGCGCTGGCGGACGAGCTCGGCGTCGACCCGGGGCGGCAGCTGCGGTCGCTGTACGCGGAGCTGCTGAACCCGACGGAGCCCGCGGCCGCGCCGGAGACGGCGGCGCCCACCACACCGACGACCGCGCCGACGACCGCACCCGACCCACAACCGATGCCGGCCGCGCCGAAGCCCGCCGGGAACCTGCGCGGCCGGCTCACCAGCTTCGTCGGCCGGGAGAGCGACCTCGCCGCCCTGCGCGCGGCGCTGACGGCCAGCCGGCTGGTCACCCTGACCGGCCCCGGCGGCTCCGGCAAGACCCGGCTGTCGGTCGAGGCCGGCCGCCTCCAGCAGGGCACCGGGCACTGGCCGGACGGCGTCTGGCTGGCCGAGCTGGCCCCGGTGGAGCGCCCGGGCGCGGTGCCGGGCGCGGTGGTCTCGGCGCTCGGCCTGCGCGAGACCGTCCTGCACACCGGCGGCAGCATGGTCGCCGAGGTGATCGAGTCCCGCAACGACGACCCGGTGCGCCGGCTGGTCGAGCACTGCGGGCGCCGCCGGATGCTGCTGGTGCTGGACAACTGCGAGCACCTCATCCAGGCCGCCGCCGACCTGGTCGACGCCCTGCTCACCGAGTGCCCCGGCCTGACCGTGCTGGCCACCAGCCGCGAGCCGCTGGGCGTGCCCGGCGAGACCGTCCTTCCGGTGGAGCCGCTGCCCGACCCGGTGGCGCTGCGGCTGCTGGCCGACCGCGCGGCCGGCGCCCGGCCCGGCTTCGACCCGCTGAGCGACCCGGCGGCCTGCGCCGAGATCTGCCGGCGGCTGGACGGCCTGCCGCTCGCCATCGAACTGGCCGCCGCCCGGCTGCGGGTGATGACGGCCAGACAGATCGCCGACCGGCTGGACGGCCGGTTCGCCCTGCTCACCGCCGGCAGCCGGACCCTGCTGCCGCGCCAGCAGACGCTGCGCGCGGTGGTCGACTGGAGCTGGGACCTGCTGGGCAAGCGCGAGCGCGCGGTGCTGCGCCGGCTGTCGGTGTTCGCCGGCGGCTGGACGCTGGAGGACGCCGAGGCGGTCTGCGCGGACGGCCCGGAGGTGCCCCGCGAGGAGGTCGCCGACCTGCTGCTCTCGCTGGTCGACAAGTCGCTGCTGGTCGCCGACCTGGGCGGGGACGGCCCGCCGCGCTACCGGATGCTGGAGACCATCCACGAGTACGCGGTCGAGCGGCTCGCCGAGGCGGGGGACGCCGGGGCGACCGAGGGCCGGCACGTCGGCCACTTCCGCGAGCTGGTCCGGATCGCCGATCTGAGCGTGCACGGCCCCGAGCAGTTGCACTGGCTGGCCGTGCTGGAGCGCGAGCACGACAACGTCCGCGCCGCGCTGCGCCGCGCCGTCGACCGGCGGGACGAGCACGAGGCGCTGATCCTGGCGCTGGGCATGAGCTGGTACTGGTCGCTGCGCGGCTTCAGCCGGGAGGCCCGCGGCTGGTACGACGCGGTGCTGGCGATCGGCCCGGACCCGTTCGGCCCGGACGCCCCGCACCCGGTGCCGCTGGAGCGGCGGGTGCTGGAGTACCGGCCGCCGATGCCCGAGGAGGCCGCGAACGAGGCCCGCCGGGCGCTCAGCGTCTACCGGCTGATCAGCATGTTCGAGGGGAACCTGGACGTGCTGGCGGATCCGGACGCGATCTCCACCGCCAAGAAGGTCACCCGCGCCTACACCTCGGACCTGCCGCAGTCCTACCGCTTCCCCGGTCTGATGCGGGTCTTCGGCGGCTTCCTGGTCGGCCAGCTGGACACCCTGAAGGAGCTGCTGGACGACGCGGTGGAGGGCTGCCGGCGGCACGGCGGGCCCGGCGACCTGGCGTTCATCCTGCAGATCCGGGCCAAGATGCTGAACGACTGGCCGGAGGGCGCCGAGCAGAGCATCGTGGACGGCGAGGAGTCGCTGGAGCTGTACCGCCGGGCCGGGGACCGGTGGGGGATGTCGCAGGCGCTGTCGGCGCGCGGCGAGTCGCTGGCCAACCAGGGCCGCGCCGCGGAGGCGGTCGAGGCGTACCGGCGGGCGATCGAGCTGGCCGAGGAGCTGGGCGCGCCGCAGGAGGTGCCGATGCTCCGGGTGCACCTGGGGTCGGCCCTGCTGGAGGGCGACCCGGTGGCGGGGGAGCGGCTGATCCGGGAGACCCTGGCCGGGATCGAGCCGGGGATCAACCAGGCGACCAACGGCGCGCTGCTGTTCGGCCGGCTGATGCTGGCCGGCCTCGCCACGCTGCGCGAGGAGTACGACGTGGCCTTCGCCGAGCTGGACGAGCTGGAGTGGACCCGGGTCGGCGCCTTCGCCCCGGACGTGGTCGGCGGGATGCTGATGGTCACCCGGGGCTGGCTCACCGCCCGCTCCGGGGACCCGCAGGGCGGGCTGGACCTCGTCCACCGGGGGCGGCTGCTGCTGCGCCGGGTGCAGACCAGCGCGAGCGGTTTCCTGGACCAGATGTCGGTGATGCTGGTGCCGCCGGTGATCGGGGTGCTGGACGCCTTCGCCCGGCGGGACCGGGACCCGGAGCCGGCCCGGCGGGCCGCCGTGCTGTTCGGCGCGCACGCCGCGATGAGCGGGCCGAAGGGCGGCTACCTGGACCGGATCGAGCGCGAGCGGGTCGAGCGGAGCCTGCGCGGGCAACTCGGCGACGCGGTGTTCGAGGAGGCCGCCGCGGAGGGGAGCCGGCTGAACCTGCTGGAGACCAGCGCGCTGCTGGACCGGCTGGCCGACTGATCGGCCGTCCGGTCCGGCAGCGCCCCGGCACTCACGTCCGCTCAGGTCCGCTCAGGTCCGCTTGCGGAACCGGGACACCGCGAGCGGCGCGAACACCGCCGTGATGCCGACCGACCAGGCCAGCACGATGAGCACCGGGTGCGCCACCGCGCCCTCGCCGTTCATCAGCGCCCGGCAGGCGTCGGCCAGCGCGGACAGCGGGTTGACCTTGGTGAAGGACTGCAGCCAGCCCGGCATCGTCTCCGGCCGGGCGAAGATCGAGCTGCCGAACTGCATCGGCATCAGGACCAGCATCGAGACCCCCTGGACGGCTTGGGCGCTGCGCAGTGCCATGCCGAGCAGCATCGAGATCCACACGATCGCCATGCCGAACACCAGCGAGAGGCCGACCGCGGCCAGCGTGGCGAGCACGCCGCCCTTCAGCTCCAGGCCGATGCAGAGCGAGAAGACGATCAGGATGGCGAAGGAGAGCAGCGCCCGGCAGGTCTCCGCGCCGATCTTGGAGAGCAGTACCGCGGACCGGGCGATCGGCAGGGTCCGGAACCGGTCCATCACCCCGCTCTGGAAGTCGCTGTTGAGCCCGGTGCCGACGGCCATCGCCAGCGTCAGGCCGGTCTGCCCCATCAGGCCGGGGATCATGTACTGCTTGTAGGTGTCCTGGTCGCCGGCCATCGCGCCGCCGAAGACGTAGACGAAGAGCACGGTGAAGATGACCGGCATCAGCACGGCGTCGAACATCGACTCCGGGTCGGCCTTGATCCGCATCAGGTTCCGGCGGGTCAGCGCGCCGACGTGGCGCAGGTTGCCGGCCAGGCCGATCCGGGTGTCCTCGACCCGGGCGGGGGCGAGCGTGGCGGTGGTCATGCGACGGGCTCCTTGACGAGGGCGGGGACGGCGGCGTCCACGGGGCCGGCGGGCTTGCCGGTGATGGCGAGGAAGACCTCGTCGAGGCTGGGGACCTTGGTGTCGATGCCGGCGATGGCGAAGCCGCGGGTGCCGAGCACCCCGACCACGGCGGTCAGCTGCTCCTCGCCGGTGATCGGCACCGAGAGCAGGCCGGTGTCGGCGGAGAAGGTCGCGGCGGCGATGCCGCCGTCCTGCAGGCAGCGGGCCATCTCGGGCAGCTGGGCCGGGTGCACCGGGCGGACCTGGAGGGTCTGGCCGCCGACCCGGGCGCGGAGTTCGGCGACGCCGCCGGAGGCGATCACCCGGCCGCGGTCGATCACCGTCAGCTCGTCGGCGAGCTGCTCGGCCTCCTCCATGTACTGGGTGGTGAGCAGCACGGTGGCGCCCTCGGCGACCATCCGCTGCACCTCGTCCCAGACCTCGTTGCGGGTGCGCGGGTCCAGGCCGGTGGTGGGCTCGTCCAGGTAGAGCACCCGGGGGCGGCCGATCATCGAGGCGGCCAGGTCGAGGCGCCGGCGCATGCCGCCGGAGTAGGTCTTGGCGACCCGCTTGGCGGCCTCGGTGAGCGAGAACCGCTCCAGCAGCTCGGTGGCGCGGGCCTTGGCGTCCTTGCGGGAGAGGTCGAGCAGCCGGCCGATCAGGTAGAGGTTCTCGTAGCCGGAGAGCAGCTCGTCGACGGAGGCGTACTGGCCGGTGAGGCCGATGGTGCGGCGCAGCTGCTTGGGCTGGCGCAGGACGTCGTAGCCGCCGACGAAGGCGGTGCCCGCGTCGGGCTTGATCAGCGTGGAGAGGACGCGGACCAGGGTGGTCTTGCCGGCGCCGTTGGGGCCGAGCACCCCGAGCACGGTGCCCTCGCGGACGGTGAGGTCGACGCCGTCGAGCGCCTTGGTGGTGCCGTAGTGCTTGACGATGCCGCGGACCTCCACGGCATTGCCGGCGGCGGGACCCCGGTCGTTCGGGGCGGTGGCGATTCGTGTCATGCCCCCAGGGTGTCCGGCCCCGCTGTCGCCCCGCTGTCAGCGGCCGGTCACCGGGGCGCCGCCGCCCGGCGGCCGCGGTCGGCGCGCTGTCGGCCCGCTGTCACGCGGCTGTCACCGGGGTGCGGCGGTCGGCCGCACCCCGGTGCCGCGGCCGTCAGTGGAAGGTGTGCTCCGGGGCGGGGAACGAGCCGCCGCGGACGTCCTCGGCGAACTCGCGGGCGGCCCGGCCGAGCACGCTCCGCAGGTCGGCGTACTGCTTGACGAACTTGGGCACCCGGCCCGCCGTCATCCCGGCGAAGTCGGTCCACACCAGCACCTGGGCGTCGGTGTCCGCGCCGGCGCCGATGCCGACGGTGGGGATGGCGAGCTGCTCGGTGACCTGCGCGGCCAGCTCGGCCGGCACCGCCTCCAGGACCACCGCGAAGGCACCGGCCTGCTGGACCGCCTTGGCGTCGCGCAGCAGCCGGTGCGCGGCCTCGTCGCCGCGGCCCTGGACGGGGTAGCCGCCGAGCGCGTGCACGGACTGCGGGGTGAGTCCGATGTGCGCCATCACCGGGACGCCGGCCTCGACCAGCAGCTCGATCGAGCGGGCGCTGCGCTCGCCGCCCTCCAGCTTGACCGCGCCGACCCCGGCCTCCTTCATCAGGCGGGCCGCGTTGTGCATCGCCTGGGCCGGGGACTCCTGGTAGGAGCCGAACGGCAGGTCGGCGACGATCATGGCGCGCTTGGTGCCGCGGACGACGGCGGCGGACATCATGACCATCTGGTCCATGGTGACCGGCACGGTGGTCTCGTAGCCGAGGTGGCAGTTGCCGGCGGAGTCGCCGACCAGCAGGACGGGGGTGCCGGCCTCGTCGAAGACGCCCGCGGTGAGCGCGTCGTAGGCGGTCAGCATCGACCACTTCTCACCGCGCTGCTTGGCGGTGGCGAGGTCGCGGACGGTGACGCGGCGGTTGGTGACCCCGCCGTAGAGGGTGGCGGTCGCCGCCTGGTTCTGGGCAGGCGAAGGCGAAGAAGCGTTCATCGAACAGGCTCCTGAAGGGTTGTCGTCTCGTGGCGCCGTGCGGCGTCCCCGGATCCCCTCCATGCTTGCACGGCCCGGCGCGGCTGCAAAAGAGGGGCGCGTCCGAACGTCTTTGCCGGAGTTTTACGAAACGGGTTCGTCTCGTATCGAAATTGGCGCTAGCCTGGCCGAGGGGGGTTACGAGACGATCGCGGCTCGGAAATGCCCGCCAGTGTCAGGACGTACCACGGACGGGAAGAAGCCATGACCACCGCCGCCGCGCCACCCCGGATACCGGAAGCCATCCACCGCCGACGCTGGGCGATCCTGGGCACCCTGGTGCTCGCCCTGCTCGTCGTCGTGCTCGACAACTCGATCCTCAACGTCGCGATGAAGACCATCGCGTCCCCGGCGCCCACCGGGATCGGGGCCAGCCAGAGCGACCTCGAATGGTCGATCAACTCCTACACCCTGGTCTTCGCCGGGCTGCTGTTCACCTCCGGCCTGCTCGGCGACCGGTTCGGCCGCAAGCGGGCGCTGCTGGCCGGGATGGCCGTCTTCGGCCTCGCCTCGCTGCTCTCCGCGCTGGCGAGCACGCCGGGCGAACTCATCGGCTACCGCGCGCTGATGGGCGTCGGCGGCGCGCTCGCCATGCCGGCCACGCTCGCCATCATCATGAACGTCTTCGAGCGCTCCGAGCAGCCGAAGGCGATCGGCATCTGGGCCGGCGCCGTCGGCCTGGCCATCGCGATCGGCCCGATCACCGGCGGCCTGCTGATCGAGCACTTCTGGTGGGGCTCGGTCTTCCTGATCAACGTGCCGATCGTGGTCGTCGCGCTGATCGCCATGGTGCTGCTGGTCCCCGAGTCCAAGGACCCGAACCCGGGCCGGCTCGACCCGGTCGGCGTGCTGCTCTCCATCGTCGGCCTGGTGGCGCTGATCTACGGCATCATCAAGGGCGGCGAGCTGGCCGACTTCACCGCCCCCGAGGCCTGGGCGCCCACCCTGGGCGGGCTGCTGGCGCTGATCGCCTTCGTGCTGTTCGAGCGCCGCACCGCGCACCCCGCGCTGGACGTCGGCTGGTTCCGCAACAAGGTGTTCAGCGCCTCCGTGGTCGTGGTCGGCGTGGTCTTCTTCGCGCTGATGGGCGTCTCCTTCTTCGGCGTCTTCTACATCCAGAGCGTGCGCGGCTACAGCGCGCTCCAGGCCGGCCTGCTGATGCTGCCGCTGGCCGTCGCCCAGCTGGTGTTCGCCCCGCGGGCCCGGCTGGTGGTCGACCGGTTCGGGATCCGCGCCACCTGCGCCACCGGCATGCTCCTCATCGCGGTCGGCTTCCTCGGCTACCTGCTGCTGGACGCCACCACCCCGATCTGGGTGCTGATCGTGCTCGGCCTGCTGATGGGCACCGGCATGGCGCACGTCATGCCGCCGGTCACCGTCGCGATCATGGGCTCGCTTCCGCGCGAGAAGGCCGGCGCCGGCTCCGCCGTCAACAACACCTTCCGCCAGGTCGGCGGCTCGCTCGGGGTCGCGGTGCTCGGCGCGGTGCTCTCCACCGTCTACCGCGACGGCATGTCCGACCAGCTGGCGCACCTGCCCACCGCGGAGCTGCGGGACAAGGCGGGCGAGTCGCTGGAGGCCACCCTGGCGGTCGCCGCCCGGCTCGGCGAGCAGGGCAAGGCCCTGGTCGGCCCGGCGAACGACGCCTTCATCGACGCCATGCACGTGGTCGCCGGGCTCTCCGCCGGCGTCACCGCGGCCGGTGCCCTGCTGGCCTGGTTCCTGCTGCCCGGCCGGCTGCCGGCC
This sequence comes from Kitasatospora sp. NPDC093806, assembly GCF_040683335.1. Taxonomy (NCBI): domain Bacteria; kingdom Bacillati; phylum Actinomycetota; class Actinomycetes; order Kitasatosporales; family Streptomycetaceae; genus Kitasatospora; species Kitasatospora sp. NPDC093806. The sequence continues at coordinate 73,870 of NZ_JBFBDO010000008.1, read as the reverse complement.
GGTGCGCCGGGCGGGCCCGCCGGCCCGGGCGGCGCGACCGTTCCCGGGCAGGGGGACGCGGCCCGCAAGCCGGCGGCCGCGGACGCCTGACCCGGACGCCTGACCCGGATGTCCGACCCGGATGTCCGACCCGCCGCCGGATCAGGGGCGCCCGGCCCGCGATCCGGCGACGGGTGATCCGGTTGCGCGAGAATGGGGCCCTGCCACCGGACGAACCACCGGTGACGGGGCCACCAACGCGTGCGACCCCCCGCGCCCCGCCCCGGGGCCGGGGGCTCCACAACGGGAGATGCGAGATGAAGACGGACCCGACGGCCGCGCCGGACTGCACCGGCCCGCGCCGGGGCAGGCCCCGCAGCGAGGCCGCCGAGCAGGCGATCTTCGCCGCCGTCGAGGAGCTGATGGCGGCCGGCGCCGGCCTGGCCGAGCTGACCATCGAGGGCATCGCCACCGCCGCCGGCGTCGGCAAGGCCACCATCTACCGGCGCTGGTCCAACAAGGAGGCCCTGCTGGTCGACATGGTCAGCCGGCTGGAGGAGCCGCTCCCCGCGCCCACCGGCACCTTCCGCGGCGACCTGATCGCGATGATCGAGTACATGCGGCAGCGCGGACTGGCCAAGCGCTCCCGCTGGGTGCTCAAGGCCGCGCTCTTCCAGGTGCACAGCTCGCCCGAGCTGCACGCCGCGTACCGCGAACGGGTGATCGTCCCGCGTCGGCAGGCCGCCCGCGAGCTGATCCGCCGGGGCGTCGCCGAGGGCGAGCTGCGCGGGGACCTCGACGAGGAGATCCTCGGCGACCTGCTGATCGGCCCCATCCTGACCCGCAGCATCCTCTGGGACGGGTCCGACCTGGACGACCCCCGGCTGCCCGTCACCATGGTCGACGCCCTGCTCCAGGGCCTGGCCGGCCCGGCCGCCAAGGCCCGCGGCTAGGGCGTGTCCCGCCGTGGCGTGGCTCACCAAAGCGGGCCACGCCGGAACCCGCTCCGGCGGCCCGGCGTCTGTCCCGACATAGGCTGAGCCGGGAATCCGGCCAAACCGGCACCAGTCCGGCACGCCACCGCCACCCGGCGGGCGGCGTCGGCCGGACCGGACAGGCGGACAGCCGGACAGACGGCGCGAAGAACGGGAGCCACGGATGGCGCAGGCGGACAGGACGGACCGGGTCTCGACGGCGGACGCCGGTGAGCAGGGGTCCGGCCGGCGCCCGGCGGCCGGCTTCCTCGGACTGCGCGGCTGGGGCCGGGACGCCCGGGGCAGCGGCACCTGGCGGCGCGGCCTGCTGGTCGCCGCCCTCGCCCTGCTGACCGGTGCGCTGCTGGCCTTCCACGGCGACGTGCCCAACAGCGTCGGCAACCTCGGCAGCCTGCTGGAGACCTTCCTGCCCTGGCTCGGCCTGGGCGTGCCGCTGCTGCTCGTCCCCGCCCTGCTGCGCCGCTCCGCGACCGCGCTGCTGGCCCTGCTGGTGCCCCTGGTGATCTGGGTCAACATGTTCGGCGGCCTGCTCACCGACAAGAGCGGCGGCACCGGCGACTGGACGGTGGTCAGCCACAACGTGGCCGCCGCCAACACCGACCCGCAGGGCACCATCCGGCTGCTGGAGGGCTCCGGCGCGCAGATCGTCGCGCTCCAGGAGCTGGCCGGCAAGCCGCTGCGGGCCTACGAGTCCGGGCTCGCCGACAGCTACCCGCACCACGCGGTGGAGGGCACCGTCGGCCTCTGGTCGAAGTACCCGATCAGCGACGTCCAGGTGGTCGACATCAAGATGGGCTGGACCAGGGCGTTCCGCGCCCAGGTCGCCACCCCGCAGGGCCCGGTCGCGGTGTACGTCGCGCACCTGCCGTCGGTCCGGCTCAAGGCCGAGGGCGGCTTCACCGTCAACCAGCGGGACGCCAGCGCCCAGGCGCTCGGCGACGCCATCGAGGCCGAGCCGCTGAAGAAGGTGCTGCTGCTCGGCGACCTCAACGGCACCATGAACGACCGCAGCCTCGCCCCGGTCACCTCGCAGATGCGCTCCGCCCAGGGCGCGGCCGGCGACGGCTTCGGCTTCAGCTGGCCGGCGTCCTTCCCGATGGCCCGGATCGACCAGATCATGAGCAAGGGCGGGCTGAAGCCCACCGACTCCCGCACCCTGGACCGGGACGGCAGCGACCACCTCGCGGTGGCCGCCACCTACCGCTACAACTAAGGGGCCGTCCTGATCAGCCGCGCCGCCACCGGTTGGTGATCGGCAGCCGGCGGTCCCGGCCGAAGCCCTTGGCCGAGATCTTCGGGCCCGGCGGGTACTGCCGCCGCTTGTACTCGGCGGTGTCGACCAGCCGCACCACCCGGTCCACCACCGCCGGGTCGAACCCGGCGGCCACGATCGCGTCCCGGCCCTGGTCGCCCTCCACGTAGCGGTCGAGGACGGCGTCCAGCAGGTCGTAGTCGGGCAGCGAGTCGGTGTCCTGCTGGTCCGGCCGCAGCTCGGCGGAGGGCGGCTTGGTGATGGTGTGCTCCGGGATCGGCGGCACCTCGCCGCGCCGGAGCGCCTCCTCGTCGCGCCACCGGGCCAGCCGGAAGACCAGCGACTTGTAGACGTCCTTGATCGGGCCGAACGCGCCCACCGAGTCGCCGTACAGGGTCGAGTAGCCGACCGCCAGCTCGCTCTTGTTGCCGGGGGCGAGGACGAGGTGCCCCTCCTGGTTGGAGATCGCCATCAGCAGGGTGCCGCGCAGCCGGGACTGCAGGTTCTCCTCGGCCAGGCCGGTCAGCTCGGTGGCCGCCAGGTAGGCGTCCATCATCGGGGCGATCGACACCGTGCGGAAGTGCAGGCCGGTGCGGCGGGCCAGTTCGGCCGCGTCGTCCCGGGAGTGCTGCGAGGAGTAGCGGCTCGGCATCGAGACGCAGTGCACGTTCCGGGCGCCGAGCGCGTCCACCGCGATGCTCGCCACCAGCGCCGAGTCGATGCCGCCGGACAGGCCGATCAGCACCGAGCGGAAGCCGTTCTTCTCCACGTACGCCCGGGTGCCGGAGACCAGCGCCGACCAGATCTCGGCCTCGTCGCCCAGCCGGGGCGCGACCTCGGCGCGCAGCGGAGCGGCGGGCGCCCCGGCCGGCTCCCCGCCCAGCTCGGTGCGGACCAGGTGCAGGCCGTCGGCGAGCAGCAGGCCGTCGGTGTGGTCGCCGCCCGCGGCCGGCAGGTCGAGGTCCAGGACCAGCAGGTGCTCCTCGAACTGCGGCGCCCGGGCCAGCACCCCGCCGTCCGGGGCGACCACGACCGAGTCGCCGTCGAAGACCAGCTCGTCCTGGCCGCCGACCATGTTCACGTAGGCGAGCGCGCAGCCCGCCTCGGCGGCCCGGCGCCGCACCAGCTCCAGCCGGGCGTCGTCCTTGTTCCGCTCGTACGGCGAACCGTTGATCACCAGCAGCAGGCCGGCCCCGGCCTCGCGGGCGGCGCTCACCCGGCCGCCGTCCTGCCAGATGTCCTCGCAGATCGCCAGCGCGACGTCCACCCCGTGCAGCCGCAGCACCGGCAGCTGGTCGCCCGGGACGAACCAGCGGTACTCGTCGAACACGCCGTAGTTCGGCAGGTGGTGCTTGGCGAACCGGGTGACCACCTCGCCCCCGAACAGCACCGCCGCGCAGTTCTGCGGCGAGCCGGCCGGCCGGCCGAACCGCGCCGGGGTCCGTTCGGACCGCCCGAGGTAGCCGACCAGCACGGGCACCCCGCCGAGCCCCTCCGCGGCCAGCCGCCCGGCCAGCTCCACCAGCGCGGACCGGGACGCCTCGACGAACGAGCGGCGCAGCGCGAGGTCCTCGACCGGGTACCCGGTCAGGGCCATCTCGGGGAACGCGACCAGCTGCGCCCCGGCCCCGGCGGCCCGCCTGGTCCAGCGCACCACCTCGTCGCCGTTGCGCGCGATGTCACCGACCCACGGATCGGTCTGGCAGAGGGCGAGCCGGAGATTGGGCATGCCACCGAGTCTAATCGTCGATCTGACGCTATGTCTCGGCCAGGGGTCCGGACTGCCCCCGACGGGGGTGATCCGCCATGATGGGGACAGTCGCTTTGGGGTGGGTTCCGGGCGTAACACGAACGTAAAGAGCAGAGGTGAGACTGTCCCCATGGGCAAGCAGCAGGAGTTCGTGCTTCGGACGCTCGAAGAGCGTGACATCCGGTTCGTCCGGCTGTGGTTCACCGATGTGCTGGGGTTCCTGAAGTCGGTCGCGGTGGCGCCGGCGGAGTTGGAGCAGGCCTTCGAGGAGGGCATCGGGTTCGACGGCTCGGCGATCGAGGGCTTCGCCCGGGTCTACGAGTCGGACATGATCGCCAAGCCGGATCCGACCACCTTCCAGATCCTGCCGTGGCGGTCCGAGACGCCGGGCACCGCCCGGATGTTCTGCGACATCCTGATGCCGGACGGCTCGCCCTCGTACGCCGACCCGCGGTTCGTGCTGAAGCGGACGCTGGAGAAGGCCTCCGCGCAGGGCTTCACCTTCTACACGCACCCCGAGATCGAGTTCTTCCTGCTGAAGAACCTGCCCGGGGACGGCACCCCGCCGATCCCCGCCGACCAGTCCGGCTACTTCGACCACACCCCGCGCGGGGTGGGCCACGACTTCCGCCGACAGGCGATCACCATGCTGGAGTCGATGGGCATCTCGGTCGAGTTCTCGCACCACGAGGGCGCGCCCGGGCAGCAGGAGATCGACCTGCGGTACGCCGACGCGCTGTCCACCGCCGACAACATCATGACCTTCCGGCTGGTGATGAAGGAGGTCGCGCTGGAGCAGGGCGTGCACGCCAGCTTCATGCCGAAGCCGTTCTCCGACCACCCGGGCTCGGGCATGCACACCCACCTCTCGCTGTTCGAGGGCGACCGCAACGCCTTCCACGAGTCGGGCGCCGAGTTCCAGCTCTCCAAGGTCGGCCGCTCGTTCATCGCCGGCCTGCTGCGGCACGCCGCCGAGACCGCCGCCGTCACCAACCAGTGGGTGAACTCCTACAAGCGGATCTGGGGCGGCTCGCAGCGCACCGCCGGCGCCGGCGGCGAGGCCCCGTCCTACATCTGCTGGGGCCACAACAACCGCTCCGCGCTGATCCGCGTCCCGATGTACAAGCCGGGCAAGCAGGGCTCCACCCGGGTGGAGGTCCGTTCGCTGGACACCGGCTGCAACCCGTACCTCGCCTACGCGGTCACCCTGGCCGCCGGCCTGAAGGGCATCGAGGAGGGCTACGAGCTCCCGCCGGGCGCCGACGACGACGTGTGGGCGCTCACCGACGCCGAGCGCCGCGCCCTCGGCATCCAGCCGATGCCGCAGAACCTGGGCGAGGCGATCGACCTCATGCAGCGCAGCGAGCTGGTCGCCGAGACCCTCGGCGAGCACGTGTTCGACTTCTTCCTGAGAAACAAGCGCCAGGAGTGGGAGGAGTACCGCTCCGAGGTCACCCCCTTCGAGCTGCGCAAGAACCTCCAGGTGCTGTAGGGGCTGACGCCGAGTCAAGGATCGCGGGGCCCGCTGTCGTTCGAATGGATGACGGCGGGCCCTCCGTTCGAGGTAGGGCGTCCCCTGATGGCGGTATGTGAGGGGATAGTGACGTTGAGTTGTGATCCGATAAGCGTGATCACCCTCCCTCCTCCTCCCCCCTGAGAGGACCTCATGCCCTCCTCCTCCGTCAGCCGCGCCGCCGCCGTCCGCACCCTCGCCCGGCGGATCGGGATCACCGGTGTGGCCGTCGCCGCCGTCGCCGGACAGCTGCTCACCGCCCCGATCGCGGACGCCCGCGGGTCCGGCCCGAAGGGGCCGCAGCTGCGCGCCGACACCATCGTCTCGAACCCGCTGCCGTTCAAGACGCGCTTCCAGGGCGACTTCCACGGCTCCGTCACGCGGATCAGCAACTCGCTGATGACCTGCGACGAGACCCAGCCGCCGGTGGACCCGAACCAGCCGCCGTGCGTGGACGCCCGCACCGGCCAGGGCAGCCGGCCGATCAACAACAACTACCAGATGAAGTACATCAACATCGATCCCGGCAGTATCGGCCCGCTCGGCGACCCGATCTACTCGGCCAGCTCGGCCGACCTCGGGCTGCTGGAGGGCTCGCAGATCAAGTACGCCCGGCTGTACTGGGGCGGCACCCGGGGCATCGGCGACACGGTGCTGCCGGAGAGCCAGATCGACGAGATCTACCTGAAGCTCCCGGGCGAGAACCAGTACCGCAACATCGCCAACGACCAGCCCTCCATCGGCTACATCACCACCACCGAGGAGAGCAGCTACCAGGCCTCCGCCGACATCACCGACCTGGTGAAGCAGGCCGGCAACGGCACCTACACCGCCGCCAACATGGACTCGGTGGTGAAGCCGCACAGCTGGGGCGGCTGGTCGATCGTGGTGGCGTACGAGAACCCCTGCAAGCCGCTGCGCCACATCCACATCTGGGACGGCTTCCAGGTGGAGCTGCCGGACAGCCCGGCCCGCGAGTTCAAGCTCGACGGGCTGCAGACCCCGGCCACCGGGCCGGTCGCCGGCAAGCTCGGCTTCATCGTCTACGACGGCGACCTCAAGTGGACCGGGGACACCCTCGCGATGAAGTCCACCAACGGTCCGGAGTCGATCTTCACGGACGTCAACCACGCCTCCAACGACGCGTTCAACTCCACCATCGAGGAGCTGACCCCGGCCGACCAGTTCGTCCGCAACCCGTACAACCGCAACAACTTCGGCTACGACTCCAACCGCTGGGACATCTCGCCGTTCCTGCGCAACGGGGACACCGACATCACCATCGAGTTCGACACCGACAAGGACGGCTACGACCTGGGCGTCTTCTACGCCTACGTGAACCTGGACGGCTCGCTGGAGGGCTGATCCCCGATCACCGACCGACGCCGCTGCCGCACCACCCGCACCCGGGGGTGCGGCAGCGGCGTGCCGGGGGAGCGGTGGCGGCGGGCGGGCCCGCCGCGCAGCAGGCGCTCGCAGGGGCGTTCCACCGCGTGGTAGAGGACCCCGGCCAGCGCCAGGGTGGTGGCGCCGAGCAGCAGCCAGACGGCGAGCAGCGCGGTCGGCCCGTCGGGCCGGCCGGCCGTGCGCAGCCAGCAGCGGATGACGATCTCGTGCACCAGGTACCAGGCGTACGACCACTCGCCGAGCCGCCCCGCCACCGGCCCGGCCAGCAGCCGCGGCCCGCCGGTAGGCCCGAGGTCCCGGTGCGCGGCGGCCGCCAGCAGGGCGGCGAACAGCGGGGCGGGGAACAGCTGGGCGGCGGCGTACGGGCCCCACCAGACGGTGTCCGGCGCGGCCGCGTGCCAGGGCACCAGCAGCAGGTGCCAGCCGGCCACCGCCGCCGCGGCCGGGGCGAGCCGCACCCGGGCGAGCAGCCCGTCCCGCACGGCGAGGCCGGTGACCAGGCCGAGCAGGAACTGCGGGGTGCGGGTCAGCGGCAGGTAGTCGAGCAGCCAGCCGCGCACCGCCGGGTCGGCCGGAAGCAGCGGCCCGGCCGCCCAGAGCGCCGGTCCGGCCGCCGCGCAGAGCACCGCCAGCGGCGCCCACAGCCGCCGGCGCCCGGTCAGCGCCCGCAGCAGGAACGGGCAGAGCAGGTAGAACCAGGCCTCGGCGGCCAGCGACCAGGAGGCCGGGTTGCCGCCGAAGACCGTCCCCCGGGCCCAGGTGTGCAGCAGCGGCAGCGACCAGAGGACGGCCGCGAGCGGGAGGGCCAGGCCGAACGCGGCGTCGACGCCGAGCGACAGCGCCGTGGTCAGCGCGTGCAGCGGCCAGATCCGGGCGAACCGGCGGCGGGCGAACCGGCGCAGGGTGGTGGGCACGCCCGCGTACGTCCAGGCCAGCACGAAGCCGGAGAGGACGAAGAAGAAGGTCACCCCGCTGCGCCCGTACCAGGCGAGCGGGCCGAGCACCGGCAGCTCGCCGGTCTTGCGGGCCAGGTGGTAGAGCACCACCAGCAGCGCGGCCCAGAACCGCAGCCCGGTCAGCGAGGGCAGGCGGCTGGGCATCGGGGGGCTCCGGCGGAACGCGGACGGGGGCGGGTGGTGAGGACCGAGGACGGCCCGGCCCCGGTCCAACGAGCCGGGGCCGGGCCGGGACACGGCCGGAGCGGAGCGGTGCTCAGAGCAGCAGCCCGGCGCCCTGGTTGTAGGCCAGTCCGCCGAGCGCGAAGTGGACGGCGATCTGGTCGAGGGTGTCCCGCAGGTAGGACTCCTGGGCGGGGTTCTGCAGCCAGGCGAGGAACAGCGGCCTCAGCTGTTCGTCCCCGAGGATCCGGCCGAGGTCGAGCGGCCGCTTGCCGGAGTCCAGCAGCCGGTCCGGCGGGCGGGCGGCGGACGGCCAGGCCTTGCCGGCCCACAGGGCCGCCGCGACCGTGCTGGTGAAGGTCCGCTTCGAGTCGATGCTGCGGCGGACCGCGTCGGAGACCAGCGCCCGGTCGACCCCGGGCTCGGGGCCGAACAGGCTCAGCGAGGTGTTGACCAGTGTCTGGCTGACCACGTTGGTGGCCAGCCGCCCGACCAGGTGGGTGCCGTCGGCCAGGCTGACCAGGGCCGCGATCACCTCGGTGACCAGCTCGGTGCCGCCCTTCACCACCAGGGTCCGGACCTTGTCGGACTCCGCCTCCTCCTGGTAGCCGGGCTTGTTGCGGGCGGCGTCCAGGGTCGCGATCACCTTGGCCGGCCCGCCCACCGCCTGCTTGATCACGGCGGTCCGGGTCTTCAGGTTGTCGCCCTTGCCGAGCAGGGTCCGGACGATGAGGCCGGTGTACACCAGCTCGCTGCGGACCAGCGCGTCGTTCTCCGCCGGGACGGCCGCCAGCGCGGTGAGCACCGACTGCAGGGCCGGGTGGTCGAAGGCCGCGTGCTCCTGCGGGGCGTCCGGGCTGGTCGGGTCGGGGGCCGGACCCCGGGTGTACGGGGTCCGCTGCGGGCTGAGGGCGAGCACGGCCGGCTCGTCCATCGCGACGGTGACGTCGTTCAGGTAGCCGCGCAGGATCCGCCCCACGGCGGGCCGCAGCGCGTCCGGGAGCTCGTCGTCGAACTCCCGGTGCAGGGCCAGCACGGTCGCGGCGGCCAGCGTGCTGCCCGCGGCGGTGTGCGGTTCGGCGTTCGGTTCGGCGGCCGCCTCCAGCAGCGCCCCGACCGCCTCCGGGGCGGGGTGCCAGCGCAGCCGGACGCCGGCCCCGCTGAGGTCCGCCGGGTGGTTGGCGCCGCCGGCCAGGGCGCGGATCCGGTCCAGGTCGGGCGTGCCGCCCGGGGCCAGGTAGGCGCGGGCCCGGACCGGGTCGGCCGCCAGCGCCCGGACGGTGGCGGTGGCGGTGTCCGCGGCGTCGGCGAGGTGGACGCAGGTGGCGATCACCACGGCCAGCGAGACGGCGACGCCGACCACCGCGCCGAAGCAGCCGGCCTCCTCGTCCTCGGCCGCCGCGATGGACAGGGCGGCCAGCACGGCGCCCAGCAGGACGGCGGTGAGCAGGAAGGTCAGCAGCAGCGCCAGCCAGTCCGGCCAGCCCCAGTCGGCCTGGATCCGGACCAGCCGGAGGAAGAAGTCCGACCAGAACCAGTTGCAGCAGACGTTGCGCCACAGGAAGCAGTAGACGAGGTCGTACCAGAGGAAGTGGTGGATCAGCCCGCCCCACACCAGGTCGAGCCAGATGTCGTGGTAGAGCCAGCGGTAGAAGAGGACCCAGAGCCAGTGTCCGATCATGTGCGCACCCCCTGGGCCGGATTGTGCCGGGGCGTCGGCGGGCCGAACCCGCAGCGCTGCGGGTTGCGCGGAACCCGGCCGTCCGCCCGTGCGTCGCCCGTGCCGCCCGTGCGCCCGCCCGCGCGCCGTCCGGTCCACGCACCGGTCACGCGGGGCGGCGGGGACGGCGGCCGCGTACGCTGCTGGGGCGGGCCCGCCCCCGGTGGCGGGCCGGAAGCCGGAGGGGCGATGACGGTGGACGAACAGCGGGCCGGGAGCCGGGTCAGCCGGCCGGAGATCAGGCTGGTGCGGCGCGGCTTCACCGACCCGGCGCGGGCCGTGCGGCTGCTCGCCGAACCGGCCCTGGAAGGCCTCGCCGACGATCCGCTGCTGCTCGACGCGTTCGGCGCCACCGCCGACCCGGACCTCGCCCTGCTCGGCCTGTCCCGGCTGCTGGAGGCCGCCGGGGAGAGCGACCGGCACACCCTGCGGGACACCCTCACCACCTCCAAGCCGCTGCGCGACCGGCTGCTCGGCGTGCTCGGCGCGTCCACCGCGCTCGCCGACCACCTGGCCCGCCACCCGCACGACTGGCACGTCCTGGTCACCTTCGAGCTGCGCGACATGCACCCCGGCCCGGCGGACTTCCGCCGCGCGCTCGCCGAGAGCCTCGCCGCCGACACCACCGGCCGCCCCGCCGACGCGCTGCGGATCGGCTACCGCCGCTGCCTGCTGGCCATCGCCGCCCGCGACCTCACCGGCACCACCGACCTCGCCCAGACCTCCGCCGAACTCGCCGACCTGGCCGGCGCCACCCTGGAGACCGCCCTCGACCTCGCCGCCGGGCAGGACCCGGAGGCCGCCGCGGCCTGCCGGCTCGCCGTCATCGGGATGGGCAAGTGCGGCGGCCGCGAGCTCAACTACGTCTCCGACGTCGACGTCATCTTCGTCGCCGAGCCGCGCGAGGGCGTCGACGAGCAGGTGGCGCTCCAGGCCGCCACCCGGCTGGCCGCCGCGCTCACCCGGCTCTGCGCCGACACCACCGGCGAGGGCACCATCTGGCCGGTGGACGCCAACCTGCGCCCCGAGGGCCGCAACGGCCCGCTGGTCCGCACCCTGGCCAGCCACCTCGCCTACTACCAGCGCTGGGCCAAGACCTGGGAGTTCCAGGCGCTGCTCAAGGCCCGCCCGGTGGCCGGCGACGCCGAGCTCGGCGAGGCCTACGTCGCCGCGCTGGCCCCGCTGGTCTGGCAGGCCGCCGCCCGGGAGAACTTCGTCACCGACGTGCAGCAGATGCGCCGCCGGGTGATCGAGTCGATCCCCGCCACCGAACTCGACCGCCAGCTCAAGCTCGGCCCCGGCGGGCTGCGCGACGTCGAGTTCTCGGTCCAGCTGCTCCAGCTGGTGCACGGCCGCACCGACCCGGCGCTGCGCAGCGGCAACACCCTGGAGGCGCTGGCCGCGCTCTCCCGCGGCGGCTACGTGGGCCGCGCCGACGCCGCCTCGCTGGACACCGCCTACCGCTTCCTGCGCTCGCTGGAGCACCGGATCCAGCTGCACCGGCTGCGCCGCACCCATCTGATGCCCACCGGCGAGGAGGACCAGCGCCGGCTGGCCCGCTCGCTCGCCCCGCTGATCAACGACGACACCCGGGCCGACCCGGTGGCCGCGCTCCGGCGGGAGTGGAAGCGGCACGCCGTGGAGGTGCGCCGGCTGCACGAGAAGCTGTTCTACCGGCCGCTGCTGGACGCCGTCGCCGAACTGCCGGCCGGCGCGGCGGGCCTGCGCCCGGACGCGGCCCGGGCCCGGCTGGAGGCGCTCGGCTACGCCGACCCGGCCGCCGCGCTGCGGCACCTGACCGCGCTCGCCGCCGGGGTCAGCCGCAAGGCCGCGATCCAGCGCACCCTGCTGCCGGTGCTGCTCGGCTGGTTCGCCGACTCCGCCGACCCGGACGCCGGGCTGCTCAACTTCCGCCAGGTCTCCGACGCGCTCGGCCGCACCCCCTGGTACCTGCGGCTGCTGCGGGACGAGAGTGCCGCCGCCGAGCAGCTGGCCCGGGTGCTGTCGGCCGGCCGGCTCGCCCCGGACCTGCTGCTGCGGGCGCCCGAGGCGGTGGCCATGCTCGGCGACCCGCAGGGCCTGGCGGCCCGCGGCCGGGCCGCGCTGGAGCAGGAGGTGCTGGCCGCCGCCGGCCGGGCCGACTCCACCGCCGCCGGCGTGGCCGCGGTCCGCTCGGTGCGCCGCCGGGAGCTGTTCCGGACCGCCGCCGCCGATGTGCTGGGCCGCTTCGGCGAGGACCCGGCCGAGGCGCTGGAGGCCGCCGGCGAGGCGCTCACCGCGCTCAACGCGGCCACCCTGCAGGGCGCGCTGCGGGCCTGCGTGGCCGGCTGGGAGGCCGAGAACGGCGGGCTGCCGACCCGGATCGCGGTGATCGCGATGGGCCGGTTCGGCGGGCACGAGCTGGGCTACGGCTCGGACGCGGACGTGCTCTTCGTCCACGAGCCGCTGCTCGGCTCGCTGGAGCAGGACGCCGCCCGGGCCGCCCAGGCGGTCTGCCACCAGCTGCGCGCGCTGCTGGCCGCGCCGTCCACCGAGCCGCCGCTGGAGGTGGACGCCGACCTGCGGCCGGAGGGGCGCAACGGCCCGCTGGTGCGCAGCCTGGCCTCGTACGCGGCGTACTACCGGCGCTGGTCGCACGCCTGGGAGAGCCAGGCGCTGCTGCGGGCCGAGCCGGTGGCCGGGGACCCGGAGCTGGGGGAGCGGTTCCGGCAGCTGATCGACCCGCTGCGCTACCCGGGGGCCGGGGTGCCGGAGCGGGACCTGCTGGAGATCCGCCGGATCAAGGCCCGGATCGAGGCCGAGCGGCTGCCGCGCGGCGCCGACCCGACCACCCACACCAAGATCGGCCGGGGCGGGCTGGCGGACGTCGAGTGGACCGTCCAGCTGCTCCAGCTGCAGCACGGGCACGCGCTGCCGGGGCTGCGGACCACCCGGACCAGGGCGGCGCTGGCGGCGGCGGTGGCGGCCGGGCTGGTCGCCGAGGAGGACGCGGCGGTGCTGGACGCGGCCTGGGTGCTGGCCTCCCGGGTGCGCTCCGCGGTGATGCTGGTCCGCGGCCGCCCGGGCGACTCCTTCCCGGCGGACGCCCGGGAGCTGGCCGGGGTGGCCCGCTACCTCGGGTACGGCGCGGGGCACAGCGGGGAACTGGTGGACGACTACCGGCGCACCACCCGGCGGGCCCGGGCGGTGGTGGAGCGGCTGTTCTACGGCTGACGGCCCGCGTCCGCGGGGGGTACGCGAAGAGGGGCCCCGGTCGGGGCCCCTCTTCGTCGGATCCTGCGGGTGCTACCTGCGGGCGGTGGTGACCTCGGGCTGGCTCCACTGCTCCGGGACGGTGATCGGCTCCTCCGCCACCTCCCGGGCGGGCACCTGCGGCAGGGTGTAGACCCAGGAGTGGTAGAGCCAGCGGGCGGCCAGGAAGCCGACCGCGAGGCAGAGCAGGCCGCCGACGGCGTCCATCCAGAAGTGGTTGGCGGTCGCGACGATCACCACCAGGGTGGCCACGGGGTAGAGCAGGCCGAGCACCCGGACCCAGGTCCGGCGGGCCAGGAAGAAGATGGTCAGCCCGCACCAGGTCGACCAGCCGATGTGCATCGAGGGCATCGCGGCGAACTGGTTGGACACGTGGGTGGCCGGGCCGGAGGCCATCGAGCCCCAGGTGCCGTGGGTCTTCACGGTGTCGATGAAGCCGCCGTCGGTCATCAGCCGGGGCGGTGCCAGCGGGAAGAAGTAGAAGCCGACCAGGGCGATCGCGGTGGTGACGAACAGCACCGTGCGCACCGCGCCGTAGCGGCCCGGGTGCCGGCGGTAGAGCCAGACCAGGACGCCGATGGTCACCACGAAGTGCAGCGTCGCGTAGTAGTAGTTCATCCCGGTGATCAGCCAGCCGACGCCGTCGACGGCGTGGTTGACCGAGCGCTCGACGGCGACGCCGAGGGACTGTTCGAGGTCCCAGATCCAGCTCGCGTGCTTCTGCGCCACCGCCTCCTGCTCGGGGACGGCGTTGCGCACCAGGGAGTAGATCCAGTAGCTGAGGCCGATCAGTGCCAGCTCGAACCAGATCCGCGGCCGGGCCGGTGAACGGCGCTGCTCGCGGACGCGGCTGCGCAGGGCAGCCGTGCGGGACTGGGCCGCGCGGGTGGCTCCGTCGGGCATGCGGCCGCCGTTCTGCTGGATCTCGGTCGGTTCCCCCATGGACGAGAAGTCTGCCAGACGTCCCGTAGCCGTCTGCTCATCCTCTGGAAGTGGATTCTTCACCGGCTGTCCCCCTTCAGAGGTAGGGGGTGGCTCCCACCGGGAGAGGGGGTGCGGAAGGGTCTGGTGCGAACCGGTGGGACGGGCATACGTCCCATTGTCACGCCGGGGGCCACGGGTGGCCCAATCGGGGGCCGGGCAGTCATGGGAGGCCTGCGTTTTCCCTGCCCGAAACGCTTTCTGCATCTTGCTGAAACATATTGCAGGCCGCTAGCGTCCTGGCAACTCGATCACCCCTTACCCCCGCAAGGGAGCCCTCCGTGGCCGAAGTCCCGCCCCGCCGACGGCGGAGCAGCACCCGCAGACCCGGCCGCACGGCCGTGCTGCTCGCCGCCTCGCTGACCGCCGCCACCCTCGGCACCGCCGGTCCCGCGGCGCTCGCCGCCGCCCCGCCCGGCCCGCCCTCGGACGCGGCGCTCGCCGCCACCGCCGGCCGGCACGACCTCACCCGCGAGCAGTTCTACTTCGTCCTGCCGGACCGCTTCGCCAACGGCGACCGGGGCAACGACACCGGTGCCAAACTCCCGGATGGCAGTACCGGCACCCGCCTGGACCACGGCCTCGATCCGGCCGACAAGGGCTTCTACCACGGCGGCGACCTGGCCGGTCTGCTCCAGCGGCTCGACTACATCCAGGACCTCGGCACCACCGCGATCTGGCTGGCGCCGCTCTTCAAGAACAAGCCGGTCCAGGGCACCGGCGACCAGGCGAGCGCCGGCTACCACGGCTACTGGATCACCGACTTCACCCAGGTCGACCCGCACTTCGGCACCAACGAGCAGCTCAAGCAGCTGATAGCCGAGGCGCACGCCCGCGGTATCAAGGTCTTCTTCGACGTCATCACCAACCACACCGCCGACGTCATCGACTACCGGCAGCAGCAGTACGGCTACCGGAGCACCGGCGCCTACCCGGTGCTGGACGCCGACGGCCGGCCGGTCGACGAGACCGCGCTCGCCGACGCCGGTGCCGCCTGGCCGAAGCTGACCAAGGACTCCTTCCCGTACAGCCCGGTCTTCCGCAAGCCGTCCGACGCCACCGCCAAGACCCCGGCCTGGCTGAACGACCCCGCGCTCTACCACAACCGGGGCGACTCCACCTTCGCCGGCGAGTCCGCCACCGAGGGCGACTTCTCCGGCCTCGACGACCTCGACACCCAGAACCCCAAGGTGGTCAAGGGCTTCGAGAAGGTCTACCAGCAGTGGGTCAAGGACGCCGGCGTGGACGGCTTCCGGATCGACACCGTCAAGCACGTCAACATGGCCTTCTGGCAGCAGTGGGCGCCCGCGCTCAAGGACTTCGCCGCCAAGCAGGGCAACAAGCGGTTCTTCATGTTCGGCGAGGTCTACTCCGGCGACCCGGCGGTCACCGCGCCGTACGTCACCAAGGGGCGGCTCCAGGCCACCCTGGACTTCCCGTTCCAGAACGCCGCCCGCGCCTACGTCTCCCAGGGCGGCTCGGCCCGCGGCCTCGCCGAGGTCTACGGCCAGGACCACCGCTACACCACCGCCGACACCGACGCCTACGAGCTGCCGACCTTCCTCGGCAACCACGACATGGGCCGGTTCGGCTCCTTCCTGCTCGCCGACAACCCGGGCGCCGACGAGGCCACCCTGCTGAAGAAGGACCGGCTCGGCAACGAGCTGATGTTCCTCACCCGCGGCCAGCCCGTCGTCTACTACGGCGACGAGCAGGGCTTCACCGGCGCCGGCGGCGACAAGGACGCCCGGCAGGACGTCTTCGCCTCGAAGACCCCCTCCTACACCACCGACCGGGTGCTCGGCGGCACCCCCGGCTCCGCCGACCGCTACGGCCAGGACGGGCCGCTCTACCGGGACATCGCCGCGCTGGCCCAGCTCCGCCGCGACCACCCGGCGCTCGCCGACGGCGCCCAGATCGAGCGGTACGCCGCCGACGGGCCGGGCGTCTACGCCTTCTCCCGGATCGACGCCGGGCAGCAGGTCGAGTACCTGGTCGCGGTCAACAACGCCGCCGAACCGAAGACCGTCACCCTGGACACCTTCTCGGCCGGCCAGGGCTTCGACCGGATCTTCCCCGCCGCCGGCGAGCGGGTCACCAGCGGCGCCGACCGCAGGGTTACCGTCACCGTGCCGGGGCTGTCCTCGGTCGTCCTCAAGGCCGCCGGGAAGCTCGCGCCGGCCGCCGCCGGGCCCGCGATCACCCTCAAGGCGCCCGCCGAGGGCTCCACCGGCACCGTCACCATCGGCGCGCAGGTGCCCGGCGGCGGCTTCGGCCGGGTCACCTTCGCCGCCCAGGTCGGCGACCGGCCCTGGCAGGTGCTCGGCACCTCCGACACGGGCCGGTACGAGGTCACCCAGGACCTCGCGGGCGTCGCCCCCGGCACGCCCGTCCGCTACAAGGCCGTCGTCCAGGACGCGGCCGGCCGGCTGGCCTCCGCCACCGGCGGCTTCACCACCGGCACCCCGGCGCCCAAGCCGGTGCCCAGCGCCGCCACCCGCCCCTACGCGGTCGTCCACTACCAGCGCAAGGACGGCGACTACGCCGGCTGGAACCTCTACGCCTGGGGCGACCTCGCCGACGGCGAGGGCACCCAGTGGCCCGCCGGGCACGGCTTCACCGGCCGGGACGCCTACGGCGCCTTCGCCTACGTGAAGCTCAAGCCGGGCGCCTCGGACGTCGGCTTCATCGTCGAGAAGGACGGCGTCAAGGACGTCGACGCCGACCGGCACATCGACGTCGGCGCCGCCGGCGAGATCTGGGTCAAGGAGGGCGACCCGGCCGTCCGCACCGTCAACCCCGGCCCCGCCGACACCCAGCCCGCCAACACCGCCGTCATCCACTACAACCGGGCCGACGGGAACTACGACGGCTGGGGCCTGCACGACTGGACCGGCGCCGCCAGCCCCACCGACTGGGGCAACCCGCTGCAGCCCGTCCGCCGCGACGCCTTCGGCGCCGTCTTCGAGGTGCCGCTCGCCCCCGGCGCGACCAGCCTCAGCTACATCCTGCACAAGGGCAACGACAAGGACCTGCCGAACGACCAGTCCCTCGACCTGGCCGCCAACGGCCGCGAGGTCTGGATCCTCGGCGGCCGCGAGGGCTACCTGCTGCCGCAGACCGCCACCGCCTCCTCCCAGCTCGACCCGGCCACCGCCAAGGCCCAGTGGATCGACGCGGCGACCGTCGTCGTCCCGCCGACCTACGGCGCCTCCGACGCCGCCCTGGCGAGCGGCACCAGCGCCCAGCTGGTCTACGACCCGGCCGGCGGCATCCGGGCCGAGAACGGCGTGCTGACCAAGCCCGGCCAGTGGATCCGGCTGGACCCGGTGCGCGGCGGACTGACCGACGCCCAGAAGGCGAAGTACCCGCACCTGGCCGGCTACCGGGCCTTCACCGTCGACCCGCGCGACACCGCCCGGGTGCCCGCCGCCCTGCGCGGCCAGCTGCTCTTCACCGAGCACCTGCCCAGCGGCGCCGCCCTGGCCGCCACCGGCGTGCAGCTCCCCGGGGTGCTCGACGACCGGTACGCCCGCCGCACCGGCCGGGTCGACTTCGGCCCGGCGTACTACGACGGCAAGGTCGCGCTCTCGCTCTGGGCGCCGACCGCCCAGGAGGTCTCCGTCCAGGTCTTCGACACCGCCACCGGCGGCACCCCGAAGACCCTGCCGCTGAAGCTCGACGACGAGACCGGCGTCTGGGAGCTCGTCCGCGACAGGGCCGAGCTCGACGGCAGGTACTACCTCTACCAGGTCAAGGTCTGGGCCCCGGCCGTGCAGCAGGTCGTGGTCAACACCGTCACCGACCCGTACTCGGTGGCGCTGTCCACCGACTCCAAGCGCAGCCTGGTCGCCGACCTCGCCGCCAAGGAGCTCAAGCCCCAGGGCTGGGAGGAGCACGCCGCCCCGCCGGCCGTCCCGCTCGGCCGGGAGCAGATCCAGGAGCTGCACGTCCGGGACTTCTCGGTGGCCGACACCACCGTCCCGGCCGCCGAGCGCGGCACCTACCTGGCCTTCACCGAGTCCGAGTCGGCCGGGATGAAGCACCTGCGCGAGCTCGCGGCCGCCGGCGTCACCACCGTCCACCTGCTGCCGACCTTCGACATCGCCACCATCCGGGAGAACCGCGCCGAGCAGAAGCTGCCCGCCTGCGACCTCGCCGCACTGGCCGCCGACAGCGAGAAGCAGCAGGAGTGCGTGGCCGCCGTCGCCGCCCAGGACGCCTACAACTGGGGCTACGACCCGCTGCACTACAACGTGCCGGAGGGCTCCTACGCCACCGACCCGGAGGGGACCGTGCGCACCGTGCAGTTCCGGCGGATGGTGCAGGCGATCCACGCGGCCGGCCTGCGGGTGGTGCTCGACGTCGTCTACAACCACACCGCCGCGAGCGGCCAGGCCGAGCACTCGGTGCTGGACAAGGTCGTCCCCGGCTACTACCAGCGGCTGGACGCCGACGGGAAGGTGACCACCGACAGCTGCTGCGCCGACACCGCGCCCGAGCACGCCATGATGAACCGCCTGGTGGTCGACTCGGTCACCACCTGGGCCCGCGAGTACAAGGTGGACGGCTTCCGCTTCGACCTGATGGGCCTGGACCCGAAGTCCACCATGCTGGACGTGCAGGCCGCACTGCGCCGGATGACCCCGGACTCGGACGGCGTGGACGGCAAGAACGTCCTGCTCTACGGCGAGGGCTGGAACTTCGGCGTGGTCGCCAACGACGCCCGGTTCGTCCAGGCCACCCAGCTGAACATGGCCGGCACCGGCATCGCCACCTTCGACGACCGGTTCCGGGACGCCGCCCGCGGCGGCAACTTCCAGCTCTCCTCGGCCCCGCAGCAGGGCTTCGCCTCGGGCCTGTTCACCGACCCCAACGGCTCGCCCGCCAACGGCACCCCGCAGGAGCAGAAGGCCCGGCTGCTGAAGCAGATGGACCAGCTCAAGGTGGGCCTGACCGGCAACCTGGCCGGCTACTCCTTCACCGACAGCTCCGGACGGACCGTCACCGGCAAGGACGTCGACTACAACGGGGCCCCGACCGGGTACGCGGCCCGCCCGGGGGAGGCCGTCGGCTACGTGGACGCGCACGACAACGCCGACCTGTTCGACGCGCTGGCGTACAAGCTGCCGGCCGGCACCGCGGCCGCCGACCGGGCCCGGATGCAGGCGCTGGCGCTCTCGCTGACCGCGCTCACCCAGGGCTCGGGCTTCGTCCAGGCCGGCAGCGACCTGCTGCGCTCCAAGTCGCTGGACGCCAACTCCTACGACTCCGGGGACTGGTTCAACGCGATCCACTGGGACGCTTCGCAGGGCAACGGCTGGGGCCGCGGCCTGCCGAAGGCGGCCGACAACAAGGAGATGTGGCCGGCCGCCAAGGCCCTGCTGGCCGATCCGCGGCTGACCGTGGGGGCGGCCGACATCCGCTCGGCGAGCGCGCAGTACCAGGAGTTCCTGCGGATCAAGCGCTCCTCGCCGCTGTTCGCGCTGCCCACCCTGGAGGCCGTCCAGCAGCGGCTCTCCTACCCGCTCTCCGGCACCGCCGGGGAGACGCCCGGGGTGCTCACCCTGCACCTGGACGGCGGCGGGCTGGCGGGCGCGGAGAAGGGCGTCACGGTGGTGTTCAACGCGACGCCCACCGAGCAGCGCCAGAGCGTGCCGGGGCTGGCCGGGACGGCCCAGGCGCTGCACCCGGTCCAGGCCGGGGGGACCGACCCGGTGGTGCAGCGGGCCGGCTTCACCGCCGCGACCGGCACCTTCACCGTGCCGGGCCGCACCGTGGCGGTGTTCGTGCAGGGCTGACGGACCGACGTCGCGACGGGCCCCGTGCCACCCTCCGGTGGTACGGGGTCCATCGTTTTCCAGCCTTCAGCGGTTCCATTCAGGGAATGGAGTTGGCCGAAAACCGACCCTGGCACGGCCGGAAAGGTGACGTGTCGCCGCCGTCCGGCGCTGCCGGCCGTCCGACGGGCCCGCTCCCGCCCCTGAGTGCTGGTCAGTGCCCGCCGGGGGTGATCAAACCAATTCGGCGGAAATGAAAACGATCTTCGGAATTTCTCATCGTCGTAACACTCCGGGCGTTCTGACGGATGTACGGGTCGGTAGCTAATCGGCCAATCCATGGCATGCATCTGTCATTAACTGCTCGTTTGCTGCCACGATTCCTCCGGCTGCAGACGAGGGGGCCCCACCCCCCGGTGCGGCTGTCCCAGGTCAGGTTCAGCGCGTCCCCCCTGCCGACCGACGCTCCACCCCTGCTCCGCAACCGCACCCGTGCGCCGTACACCGGCGTCGGGGGCCCCCACTGGTCGCAACCCCGCGGCCAGGTTCTCTCCACCGTCCGCGAACCCCGCGGCGGTCGGAAAAGGAGTCCGCATGTCCCGTTACGCCCACGCCCGGAAGGCAGCGGTTGTCATGGCCGCTTCCACCGCGCTGCTGGTGACCGGCATTCCGGTCATCGCGGCGCACGCGGCCACCCCTGACGCGCCGGCGGCCGTCGCCGCGCAGCAGGCCAACCGGGCCGAGCTGATCGCCTCCGCGAACCAGCAGACCACCGGCCTCGCCCAGACCCTGGGCCTGACCGGTGACGAGAAGCTGGTCACCAAGGACGTCGTCCAGGACGCCAACGGCGCCCGCCACCTGCGCTACGAGCGCACCTACGCCGGTCTCCCGGTGCTCGGCGGCGACCTGATCGTCCACCAGGACGCCACCGGCGCCACCACGGGCGTGACCAAGGCCAGCCAGGCCGTGCTGAGCGGCGTCAACACCACGCCGAAGCTCGCCGCGCCGAAGGCCCAGGAGGCCGCGCTGGCCGCCGAGGCCGGCTCCGCGCTCGACACCAGCACCGCCCCGCGCCTGGTCGTCTTCGCGGCCGAGGGCACCCCGCGGCTCGCCTGGGAGACCGTCGTCACCGGCAAGGAGTCGGACGGCACCCCGAGCCGCCTCAAGGTCGTCACCGACGCCGCCACCGGCGAGGTGCTGGGCAAGAACGAGACCATCAAGACCGGCAGCGGCACCGGCGTCTTCGTCGGCAACGTCCCGCTGACCACCACCCAGAGCGGGTCCACGTACCAGCTCAAGGACGCCTCGCGCGGCGGCCAGTACACCACCGACATGAACAACCAGACCGGTGGCAACGGCACGCTGTTCAGCAAGTCCAGCGACACCTGGGGCAACGGCTCGGCCAGCAACCGCGAGTCCGCCGCGGTCGACGCCCAGTTCGGCGCCGCCGCCACCTGGGACTTCTACAAGAACACCTTCGGCCGCAGCGGCATCCGCAACGACGGCGCCGGCGCGTTCAGCCGGGTCCACTACGACCGCGGCTACGTCAACGCCTTCTGGGACGACGGCTGCTTCTGCATGACCTACGGCGACGGCCAGGGCGACACCCACCCGCTGACCGAGCTCGACGTGGCCGGCCACGAGATGAGCCACGGCGTCACCTCCGCCACCGCCAACCTCAACTACTCCGGCGAGTCCGGCGGCCTCAACGAGGCCACCTCGGACATCTTCGGCAACGCGGTCGAGTTCTACGCCAACCTGCCGAAGGACAACCCGGACTACCTGGTCGGCGAGCTCATCGACATCAACGGCAACGGCACGCCGCTGCGCTACATGGACAAGCCCTCCAAGGACGGCGGCTCGGCCGACTCCTGGTACTCGGGCGTCGGCAACCTGGACGTGCACTACTCGTCCGGCGTCGGCAACCACTTCTTCTACCTGCTGGCCGAGGGCAGCGGCGCCAAGGTGATCAACGGCGTCAGCTACAACAGCCCGACCGTCAACAACATCACCGTCGCCGGCATCGGCCGGGACAAGGCGCTGCAGGTCTGGTACAAGGCGCTGACCACGTACATGACCTCCACCACCAAGTACGCCGACGCCCGCGACGCGACGCTGAAGGCCGCCAAGGACCTCTACGGCGACCAGAGCCCCGAGTGGATCCAGGTGGCCACCGCCTGGGCCGCCGTCAACGTCGGCTCCGTGCCCCCGAACCCGGGCGGCGTCACCGTCACCAGCCCGGGCAACCAGAGCACCAAGGTCGGCACCGCGGTCAACCTGGCGATCAAGGCCACCGGCGGCACCGCCCCGCTGACCTACTCGGCCACCGGCCTGCCGGCCGGCCTGTCGATCAACGCCTCCACCGGCGTGGTCACCGGCACCCCGACCACCATCGGCACCTCCAACGTCACCGTGACGGCGAAGGACTCGGCCGGCAAGACCGGCAGCGCCAGCTTCACCTGGGCGGTCACCGACACCAGCAGCACCTGCACCCCGGCGCAGCTGCTCGGCAACGCGGGCTTCGAGACGGGCACGGCCGCGCCGTGGACCGCCTCCAGCGGCGTGGTCGACAACTCCTCCTCGCAGGCCGCGCACGGCGGTTCGTGGAAGTCCTGGCTGAACGGCTACGGCTCGGCCCACACCGACACGCTGTCCCAGACGGTCACCATCCCGTCGGGCTGCAAGGCCACCCTCAGCTTCTACCTGCACATCGACACCGGTGAGTCCGGCACGACGCAGTACGACAAGCTGACGGTCCAGGTCAACGGCACCACGCTGAAGACCTACTCGAACGTCGACGCCGCCGCCGGCTACCAGCTGCGGACCTTCGACCTCTCGAACTACGCGGGCCAGACCGTGACCCTGAAGTTCACCGGCACCGAGGACTCCTCGCTGCAGACGAGCTTCGTGATCGACGACACCGCGATCGCCACGAGCTGACCCGGCGCCGGTAGCACCGGCGGAGCCAGGGAAGACAGGGCAGGGCCCGGCGGCTTTCGGCCGCCGGGCCCTGTGGCGTGCGTCCGTCCCTCCTCGGTCCCTCCGTTCCGGCGCTTTCCCGTTCCTCCGTTCCGGTGAGTTTCCGGAAACCCCGCGGTCACCCCGGGGCAACCGGCGGGCAACACGAAACACGGGCGAAACGCGGCCGTCCGCGACCGGAAATCCGGCCTCGCCACACTTCCGGCACCCGCCCCTGCCCGCAGGCCTCCCGGAGGTACCGCCGTGTTCCTGGCCCACGTCCCGGCCCTCGTCCCGCTCGCCGACGCGCCGCCGTCCGGCCCTGACACCGGCGACACCGCCTGGCTGCTCGCCAGCACCGCGCTGGTGCTGCTGATGACCCCCGGGCTGGCGCTGTTCTACGGCGGCATGGTGCGCACCAAGAGCGTGCTCAACATGATCATGATGAGCTTCGTCTCGATCGCCGTGGTCACCGTGGTCTGGCTGCTCGCCGGCTACTCGCTGGCGTTCGCCCCGGACGCCGGCGGCTGGGGCCTGATCGGCGGCCTGGACCACCTGGGGATGGCCGGGATCACCCCGTCCTCGCTCACCGGCCGGGTGCCCACCGTGCTGTTCGCGACCTTCCAGCTGACCTTCGCGATCATCACCGCCGCGCTGATCAGCGGCGCGATCGCGGACCGGGCGAAGTTCGGCGCCTGGGTGGTCTTCACCGCCGTCTGGACGCTGCTGGTCTACGTCCCGGTCGCGCACTGGGTGTTCGCGCCGGGCGGCTGGATCCTCACCGAGCTCGGCGCACTGGACTTCGCCGGCGGCACCGTGGTCGAGGTCAACTGCGGGGCGAGCGGCCTCGCCCTGGCGCTGCTGCTGGGCCCGCGGATCGGCTTCCGGACGGAGGCGATGCGCCCGCACTCGCTGCCGCTGGTGCTGCTCGGCGCGGGCCTGCTCTGGTTCGGCTGGTTCGGCTTCAACGCCGGCTCCGCGCTCGGCGCCAACGGCCTCGCCGCCTCCGCCCTGCTCAACACCCAGGCGGCCGGCTGCACCGGACTGCTCGGCTGGCTGCTGGTGGAGAAGCGCCGGGACGGCCACGCCACCACCCTGGGCGCCGCCTCCGGCGCGGTGGCCGGCCTGGTCGCGATCACGCCGTCCTGCGGCAGCGTCGACCTGCCCGGTGCCCTGCTGATCGGGCTGGCGGCCGGCGTGGTCTGCTCGTACGCGGTGAGCTGGAAGTTCCGGTTCGGTTTCGACGACTCGCTGGACGTGGTGGGCGTGCACTTCGTGGCCGGGGTGATCGGCACCGCGCTGATCGGCCTGTTCGCCACCACCGCGATGACCGGCGGCCCGGCCGGGCTGCTGCACGGCGGCGGGTTCGGGCAGCTGGGCAGGCAGCTGGTGGCGATCCTGGCGGTGGCCGGCTACTCCTTCGCGGTCACCTACGGCATCGGGTGGGCGATCGAGCGGGTGACGGGCTTCCGGGCCAGCGAGGAGCACGAACTCACCGGTCTGGACCTCGCCGTGCACGCCGAGACCGCGTACGATCACGGCGTCCTCGGCCACGGTGTGCTGGGGCAAGCGGTCGTCACCACCTCCACCGCCAGCGTGCTCGCGCACCCGTCCGACAAGGCGTCCTCCGCATGAAGCTGATCACCGCCATCGTCAAGCCGTTCAAACTGGACGACGTCAAGCGCGCGCTGCAATCGGTCGGCGTGGCCGGACTGACCGTCAGCGAGGCCAGTGGGTACGGGCGGCAGCACGGGCACACCGAGGTGTACCGGGGCGCCGAGTACCGGATCGACCTGGTGCCGAAGGTGCGGATCGAGGTCGTCGTCGAGGACGAGGACGCCGACCTGGTGATCGAGACGCTGGTCCGGGCCGCCCGCACCGGCAAGATCGGTGACGGCAAGGTCTGGGCGGTCCCGGTGGAGACCATCGTCCGGGTCCGCACCGGCGAGCGCGGGCCGGACGCCGTCTGACGGGCTGACATGCGGGCGGCGGGTCCGGGGGAGGACCCGTTCGCCCTTGGGGTTCGTATACGACCGTCCTGGCCTGCGGAAACGTTCCTCCGAGGCTCTTGACGGCCCTTGGTGGCGCGCCTAGGTTCAGCGCTGCAAGTTTCCGGAAAGTTTCAGCAAGCTTTCATGAGCGGTACCCCAGGCTGCCCCCACCTCAGCCACCCCAGGAGACAACGTGGTCACCACAGCCCCCGCGCGGACGGCCGGCGCGCTCGCCGCCTCGGCGGCCCTCGCGCTCTCGCTCACCGCCGCCCTCGGCGCCGCCGCCCCCACCGCGCAGGCCGCCCCGCCCGGCAACGGCAAGGACGTCACGGCGACGCTCTTCGAGTGGCGCTTCGACTCGGTCGCCAAGGCCTGCACCGACACCCTCGGCCCGAAGGGCTACGGCTTCGTCGAGGTCTCGCCGCCCCAGGAGCACATCCAGGGCGCCCAGTGGTGGACCTCCTACCAGCCGGTCAGCTACAAGATAGCCGGGCGCCTCGGCGACCGGACGGCCTTCAAGAACATGATCGACACCTGCCACGCGGCCGGCGTCAAGGTGATCGCGGACTCGGTGATCAACCACATGTCGGCGGGCTCCGGCACCGGCACCGGCGGCACCGCGTACAGCAAGTACACCTACCCCGGCTTCTACCAGGACTGGGACTTCCACTCCTGCCGGACCGCGATCGGCAACTACGCCGACCGCGCCAACGTGCAGAACTGCGAGCTGGTCAACCTCTCCGACCTGGACACCGGCAGCGCCTACGTCCGGCAGACCATCGCCCGCTACCTCGACGACCTGGCCTCGCTCGGCGTCGACGGCTACCGGATCGACGCCGCCAAGCACATCGCCGCCGCCGACCTCGCCGCGATCAAGGCCAAGACGGCCAACCCGCAGGCCTACTGGGTGCAGGAGGTCATCTACGGCGCGGGCGAGCCGATCCTGCCGTCCGAGTACACCGGCACCGGCGACGTCGACGAGTTCCGCTCCGGCACCTGGCTGAAGAGCGCCTTCCAGGGCGGCCGGCTCGCCGACCTGTCCGGCTGGGGCTCCGGCCTGCTGCCCACCGACAAGGCCCGCACCTTCGTCGACAACTGGGACACCGAGCGCAACGGCTCGACCCTCACCTACCAGGACGGCTCCGCCTACACCCTGGCCAACGTCTTCATGCTGGCCCACCCGTACGGCGCGCCCAACGTGTACTCCGGCTACGCCTTCACCGGCCACGACGACGGCCCGCCGAACGGCGGCACCGTCAACGCCTGCTACCAGGACGGCTGGAACTGCACGCACGCCTGGCGGCAGGTGGCCAACATGGTCGGCTTCCGCAACGCGGTGGCCGGCACCGGGCTCACCGACTGGTGGTCCAACGGCAGCAACGCGATCGCCTTCGGGCGCGGCAACAAGGGCTTCGTGGCGGTCAACCGGGAGAGCGGCCCGGTCAGCCGGACCTTCCAGACCTCGCTGCCGGCCGGCTCCTACTGCGACGTCCAGCACGGCGACCCGGCGGCCGGCGGCTGCACCGGCCCGTCCTACCAGGTCGGCACGGACGGGCGGTTCACCGCGACGGTCGGCGCGGGCGACGCGGTCGCGCTGTACGTCGGCGCGCCCGGCGGCGGCACCGCGGTGACCGGCGGCGCCTCCTTCGCGGTCGACGCGACCACCGCGTGGGGGCAGAACCTCTACGTGGCCGGCGACGCCGCCGCGCTGGGCGGCTGGGACCCGGCGAAGGCGGTGCCGCTCTCCTCGGCCGCCTACCCGGTCTGGAAGGCGGACGTCACGCTGGCGCCCGGCACCGCCTTCGCCTACAAGTACCTGCGCAAGGACGCCTCCGGCGCGGTGACCTGGGAGTCTGGGGCCAACCGGACGGCGACGGTGCCCGCCTCGGGGCGGGTGGGCCTGAACGACACCTGGCGGCCGTAGGCCGGGGTTGCTCTGTGGTGGGACCTTCGTCAGCCTGGTGCGACGAGGGTCCCACCTACGAGTGGTGCTGCGAGTTCAAACCCGTTTCGGCGGGTGAACCCTGCCAGCATCACGGCATGAGCACCACCCCCGTCGTCCTCGACCTCGAACTCTGCGGCGGCCGCTGGGACGGCCACCGCAAACGCGTCAACGCCGCCGCCCCGCCGCCCTCGCTCCGGATGGTCCTGCGCGCCGAACTCCCGGCCGCCGAGGCCGGCGAGTACTGGCCCACCACCAGCGTCTACCTGCTGGTCGAGGAGAACGGCACCCGCCGCTACCGGCACTCGCACGACGATTGACCAGGCCCGGACGCGGTCACCCGCGGCCGATGTACGGCATCGCGGTCGCCATGACCGTCGCGAACTGCACATTGGCCTCCGGCGGCAGCTCCGCCATGTGCCGCACCGTGCGGGCCACGTCGGCGACGTCCATGGTCGGTTCCACCGCGATCCGCCCGTCCGCCTGCCGCACGCCCGAGCCCATCGCGGCGGTCAGCTCGGTGGCGGCGTTGCCGACGTCGATCTGGCCGCAGGCGATCCGGTACGGGCGGCCGTCCAGCGACAGCGACTTGGTCAGCCCGGTCACGGCGTGCTTGGTCGCGGTGTAGGCGATCGAGTGCGGGCGCGGCACGTGCGCGGAGATCGAGCCGTTGTTGATGATCCGGCCGCCCTGCGGGTGCTGCGCCCGCATCTGCCGGAACGCGGCGCGGGCGCACAGGAAGGCGCCGGTCAGGTTGAGGTCGACCACGGCCCGCCACTCGGCGACGTCCAGTTCGTCCACCGTGGCGGCGGTGCCGAAGGTGCCGGCGTTGTTGAATAGCAGGTCGACCCGGCCGAAGCGGTCGACGGCGGCCGCGAAGAGCGCGTCCACGGCGGCCGGGTCGGTGACGTCGGTCGGCACCACGGCGGGGGCGTCCGGTGCGTCGTCCGTCGTGCGGCCCGCTGCTTCGCCGGCCAGCCTCGCGGTCTCGTGCAGCGGGGCCTCCCGGCGCCCGGCGAGCACCAGCCGCCAGCCGCCGGCGGCCAGTTCCACCGCGACGGCCCGGCCGATGCCGCTGCCGGCCCCGGTGACGACGGCGACCCGGTCGGTGGGCGGTACGGGCATGGTGGGCTCCTCGGGGTCGGGCGGTACGGGCGGTCGCGTGACGCGGGCGGATCGGGTCCGATCGTTCCCGATCCCGGGCCCGGCGTCACCGGTGCGAGCGGTTCGGGGCTCGGCCCGCGCGCCCCCCGGCTTGCGCGGTGCGCTCGGCCGTCCGGACGGTCCCGGGGCCGCCCCGGAGCGCCCTCCCCGTCGACCGGCGGGGGGTCGCACCCCGCCGGTCGGCAGGGGAGCCCGGGGCCTTTACCCGATCGGGAACAAACATTGGATCGGTGCTGGCCGACGCGCAACCGGCCCGTGCGGGTCCACGTCATAAGATCGCAGGACGACACGCCGCCGGGCCCGGCGGCGCGCCGCCTTCCCGGGGGTTGCAGGTGGTCGCGCCCCGGGCCTGTCCGGCCCCATCCGGGGCCCCCGCCCGGCTCCCCACGGAGCGGGCGCGACACCGGTCGGAGAGTCCTCACCGTGCAGCCGCAGTCCTCCCGTTTCCGCGCCGTGCTGACCGGCGCCACCGTCTTCACCCTGGCCGCCGCGCTGGCGGCCTGCGGCAGCTCGGACGGCGGGAACAAGGGGGATTCGGCGAAGGCCGGCGGCGCCACCACGTCGAGCACCGGCGGCGCCACCGGCACCGCGTCCTCCTCCGCCCCCGGCAGCCCGGCGGCCGGCACCAGCTCCTCCTCGGCACCCGCCGCCCCGGCCACGCCCGCCCAGCCCCCGGCCGCCCCGGGCAAGGTGCTGATGCCCACCGGCCCGGCCGCCACCCTCACCAAGGCCCGCGACACCGCCGCCGGCCCGATCCTGATGACCACCGTGACCGGCCCCAAGTCCGGTGTCTCCGGCAAGGTCTGGGTCTGGCTGCCGCCGGAGTACAACGACCCGAAGTACGCCAAGACCGGCTTCCCGGTGCTCACCCTCTTCGCGGGCGGCCAGAGCAACGGCTACAACACCTGGACCGACAACCAGCTGCCGATCCAGGAGAACGACGCCGACCTGGTCAAGCAGGGCAAGGCGCACCCGTTCATCATGATCATGCCGGTGCAGAACTTCAACGCCGACGAGAAGAACGCCCTGGACTGCTCCGACATCCCCGGCCAGCCCAAGATGGGCACCTGGATGGCCGAGGACGTCCCGGACTTCGTCCGCGCCAACTTCCGCACGATCAACAGCCGCGACGGCTGGGGCCTGATGGGCGCCTCCACCGGCGCGTTCTGCAGCGCCAAGCTCGCCCTCCAGCACCCGGACAAGTTCCGGGCCGCCGTCCCGATCGACGGCTACTTCAACCCGGACTCGCTGCTCTGGAAGGGCCACGAGGCCGAGCGCCAGGCCAACAGCCCGGACGTGATGGTCGCCCAGGGCAAGGCCGACGTGAAGATGCTCGCCACCGCCGGCGGCGCCAACGCGTACGAGAAGAAGCTGGTGCAGAACTGGATCGCCAAGGTGGTGGCGCCGCTCACGGTCGAGTACTACGAGCAGCCCGGCGGCGACCACCTCACCAAGGACTTCAAGAAGATGATCCCCGACACCCTGCAGTGGCTCAGCAAGAACCTGTCGGCGCCGCAGAGCGACTGACCGGCCCGGGGAGCCGGGGCCCGGGGGCCGCCGGGACTCAGCGGATCGCCGAGTCCCGCCAGCCCTCGTCGACGGCCCGGACGAACCCGGGCGTGGCCACCAGGTCCCGCACCGCCTCCAACGGCACCACGTCGTACCGGCCGTCGACCGGGCCGGAGTCGACGCCCAGGGTGAAGAGCCGGCCCTGCGCGGTGACCAGCCAGACCAGGACCGACTGCGGTTGGCCGCGGGTGAGCGGGTTGAGCACCCAGGCGAGGGCGCCGTCCGGGAGCGGCACGGGGAGGCAACCGGTGCCGATCGGGTCGGCCGCCACGTCGCCGTTCGGCAGCTTCCGCTGCTCGCAGGGCGACTCCCGCAGGGAGGAGTCGCGGACGGGGCCCTCGAAGAACCGGGCGAACCGGACCGGGCCGCCGCTGGTCCGCCGCAGGGTGAACTCGGTCGCCCTGTCGCGTTCGTCGACCGCCGTGACGCCGGGCAGTGGGTGCTCGCGCAGGAAGCGCAGCAGGGCGGCGTGGCCGGCGGCGTCCTGTTGCCAGTCGGTGGCCGGCCGGTCCGGGGTTGCCGTCGCTGCCGCTGGGGTCGGGGCGCTCGGCGCCGGGGCGGCCGGGACGGTGGCGTCCAGGTTGTCGACCTCCAGGGGCCGGCCGCTCACCGCGACCCCCGCCGTGGCGATGACCGCCACCGCGGCCGCCACGGCCGTCGCCGTCAGCAGCCGCCGCCTCCGCCGCAGCCGGCCGCCGGCCCGCTTCACCTGCGGCCCCACCGGCGGCACGGTCGGCTCCGGCTGGTCCAGCACCGCGCGGAACAGCGCGCCCAACTCCTCGGCGCCCGGCTCCCGGTCCTCCTGGCTCATGACTCTCCTTCGTTCCCGTCGGCACTCGGGCCGGCCGGTCGCTGGTCGCTGCTCGTGCTGGTCGCTGCTCGTGCTGCTCGCTGGTCGCGCTGCTCGCTGCTCGGGGCCGTCAGCCGGCGGCGATCTCGTGCAGCGAGTCGCCGAGGATCGCGCGCAGTTGGGCCAGGCCCCGGTTGGTCGCGGACTTCACCGCGCCGGTGCTCTGCCGCAGCGCGGCCGCCGTCGACTCGATCGACTGGTCCTCCCAGAACCGCAGCACCAGCACCGCCCGGTACGCCGGGCTGACCTGCGCGAGCGCCGCCAGCAGGGCCAGCCGCCGGGCCGGCTCGGCCTGCTCCCCGGGGCGCCGGCCGTCGGCGGTCCGGCCGTCCTCCAGCAGGGGGCCGAGGTCCGGGGCGGCCAGCTCGTGCGAGCCGCGCCGCCGCCGGGTGTCCACGTAGGCGCGGACCAGCGTCGTCCGGGCGTAGCCGTAGGCGGCGGCCGGCTCGCGCAGCCGCGGCCAGCGGGCGTACAGCTTCACCAGGGTGGTCTGGACGAGGTCCTCGGCCAGGTGCCAGTCGCCGCACAGCAGGTAGCCGGTGCGGCGCAGCGCGGCGTACCGGCCCGCGACGAACTCGTCGAACGCCCGTTCCTGTTCCGGTGACATCCGGCCTCGCTGTTCCTCGTCGGTTCCCCGGCGCACGGTGCGCACCCTCGTCCGTTAACACGGGGTGGGCGCGGCGGAATGTTGCGTCGGGCTCCTCCGCCCCTCGTCCGAAGGGTCGGCGGGACCGGCGGCCCCGGGTGGCCGAACGGCCGCTGAGCTGCACGTCAATCGGACATTGATTCACCTCTGATGTCCTCTGACCACTGTGGTGGGAGCGCCAGCCCGCCAGTTGTGCCAGGTCGTTCCCCGCCCTGCCAAGCCGTGAAGAGAGTGCCATGCCCAGCCACCTGCTGCCCGTAGCGTCCCCGCCCGTGCCCGCCCAGGGTGGCCGCTCGCACGAGCGCGCCGCCGCCGACGAGGATCCGCAGGACTTCCGTTTCGCCGGACTGCGGCTGGTGCACGCCGCGCTCCGCCGGGACCTCGCCCGGCTGCCCACCGCCCTCCGGCTGATCCAGCCGGGCGAGGACGAGAAGGGCGCCGCCCTGCTGCGGCACTGGAACTTCGTCACCGCCATGCTCACCTGCCACCACGAGCAGCAGGACACCCGGATCTGGCCGATCGTCCGCCGCTTCGCGCCCGAGCTGCGGCTGCTGCTGAACTGGCTGGAGGCGGACCACCACAACCTGGACCACTCCTTCACCCGGGTCACCACCCTGGTCCGGATCGCCAGCCGGGACGCCGGTTCGGTCTGGCCGGTGGCCTACGCGATCGAGGACCTGGCGGCCCGGTTGGAGACCCACCTGCGGATCGAGGAGCGCCAGCTGCTGCCGAGGATGGAGCGGGTCCTCGCCGGGACCTCGCGGGTCGGCAGCCTGCCCGAGCTGCTGGACGTGCTGCACTCCGCCGAGGGCCCGGGCAGCCCGGACGCGCTCGCCTGGCTGATGGACGGCGTCGAGCCGGTGGTGGTCGACCGGCTGCTCGCCGACTGCGACGACGTGGTGGCCCGGCACTGGCCGCACTGGCAGGCCACCTACCAGCGCTGCACGGCGCCGCTCTGGGGTGCGCCCGAGGCCTGGGACGTGGCCGGCGACTGAGCGCCGGGCCTTTTCGCGGGCCGTTGATCTACGCGCGTGGCACATGCCGGCGGCATGGGTCGGGTCCGCGATGGGGCGCTCCGGTCGCGGTCAGCGCAGGCCGAACCGGGCAAGGTAGGTCGGCAGGTCGGCCGGGTCGTGGGTGGCCAGGCCCAGGTAGCCGTCCGGCCGGACCGCGAACAGGCCCCGCCCGTACACCCGTTCCGTCAGGCCGCCGTCGACCCGGTGGCCGGGCACGCGGGCGGGGAGCGCGGGCAGGGCGCAACCGATGGCGAGCACGGTGAACCGCGGGCCGTGGAACAGTTCGAAGAGCCGCCGGGGGCCGCCGTCCACGGCCGACCCCTCCACCCCGTCGAGCAGCGAGCCGGTCAGCGGCGCGTCCGGTGCCCGTTCGCCCGCCTGCAGCGCGTCCTCGGGCAGCCCCGGGCGCGCCTCCACGGTCAGCGGGCCGTCCTCGTAGCCGAGCCCGAGCTGCTCGGTGCGCGGCCCGCGCCGCAGCCCGCCGTCCCGGACCCCGCCCGCGCGGTGCAGCCGGGTGGAGAGCTCCAGCACGTCGGCGGCGATCGGCAGCCGCTCCTGCTCGTAACTGTCCAGCAGTGCCTCGTCGGCGCCGTGCCGCAGCACCTGGCCGAGCTTCCAGCCCAGGTTGTACGCGTCCTGGACGCTGGTGTTCAGGCCCTGCCCGCCGGCCGGGGAGTGGATGTGCGCGGCGTCGCCGGCCAGGAAGACCCGGCCGTCCCGGAACCGCTCGGCGAGCGCCGCGCGCGGCCGGAAGTCGGACGCCCAGTGCACCCGGCCGACCGCCGCCGCGGGCAGGTGGGTGCGGGCCGCGACGGTCCGGCGCACGCCCTCCGCCGAGGTGTCCGGCTGCTCCGGGCCGCTGCCGTCGTCCGCCCCGAACCGGGCGAACAGCTGGAAGGCGGTGGTGCCGGGCAGCGGGCAGAGCAGCAGCGCGCCGCCGGGCGCCTTCGGCCAGATGTGCCAGTTGTCGCGGTCGAGGCCGTCGATCTCGACGTCGGCGACCAGCGAGGGGCGCGGGTCGACCTGCTCGCCCGCCATCGGGACGCCGATCGCCCGGCGGACGGTGGAGCGGCCGCCGTCGGCGGCGACCAGGTAGCGGGCCGAGACGGTGCGCTCGACGCCGTCGGGGCCGGTCAGCCGGGCCTCGACCCGGTCGGGGTACCGGTCCAGGCCGGTCAGCGCGATGCCGAGGCCGACCCGGCCGCCGAGCTCGCGCAGCCGCTCGTGCAGCAGCTCCTGGGTGCGCCACTGCGGGATCATCCAGACTGCCGGGAACGGCACGGTCGGGTCGGGCTCGGCGTTCTCGACGAGGTCCCACTCGCCCTTCCGCTCGCCGTCCTCCCAGGTCAGCATGCGCGGGTAGCGGCGGCCGGCGGCGTGGACGGCGGCGAGCAGGCCGAGGTCCTCGAAGACCTCCTGGGTGCGGGGCTGGAGCCCCTTGCCGCGCGAGCCGGGGAACAGCGCGCCGGCCCGTTCGACCAGCAGCGCGTCCACCCCGCGCCGGGCCAGGTCGCAGGCGAGCGTGAGGCCGGTCGGCCCGGCGCCGACGATCAGGACCTCGGTCCGTTCGGGAGCCGTTCCGGGGGCATGGGCGTGCGACATGAGAGCCCTCCTTAACGTCGTTAAGTTGCTGACGTCCGGAAGCATGGGCTTAACGGTGTTAAATTGTCAACGCCGGCTCGCCGGAACGAGGAGCCGCCGACGGAGCCAACGGAGAAGGAGCGCGACGTGCCGCCGAAGCTGGACCGCGCCCAGGTGGTCGACACCGCCCTGCGCCTGCTCGACGAGACCGGGTTGGACGGGCTCACCCTCCGCCGGATCGCCACCGAGCTGGACGTCAAGGCGCCCGCGCTCTACTGGCACTTCGCCAACAAGCAGGCGCTGCTCGACGAGATGGCCACCGAGATGCTCCGCCGGACGTACGCCGGTCCGGTCGCCGTCCCGGACTCCTGGCAGCAGGCGATCACCGGCACCTGCCGCACCCTGCGCGCCGCGCTGCTCGGCTACCGGGACGGCGCCAAGGTCTTCAGCGGCACCCGGCTCACCGACTACGGGCACGCCGAGGGGCAGCACGCCATGCTCGCCGCGTTCACCCGGGCCGGCTTCGAACTCGCCGACGCCGTCCAGGCCTTCACCACCGCGTACGCGTACACCGTCGGCTTCGTGATCGAGGAGCAGGCCGTCCACCCGGTACCGGGGGAGCGGGCGCCGGGCTACGACCCGGAGCAGCGGGCCGCCGGGATCGCCCCCGAGTACGCCCTGGCCGCCGAGGCCGGCCGAGATCTCTTCGGCGACTTCGAGCGGCGCTTCGAACGCGGCCTGGCGATCATCGTGGCCGGCGTCGAGGCCACCCTGTCGCCCCCGTCAACTCGGCCCACCCCCTAGGGGTTTCGCCCAAGGCGTCTCCGGGTCCGGGCGGCCCCCGCGCTCCGGGGGCGGCCAGGGGTCCGGTACCGCCGAGGGGCGATGCCCGGGGGAGCGGGGCGAACCTACCGTCGTGGCATGACCAGTGCGCCCACCGCCCCGCACCACGATGACGCCCACGATGCCCACGCCGCCCACGACGACGCCCACCACCCGACCGTCCGCCCGGGTCGCCGGCCCGCCCGGCGCCGCGTCCCGGCCGTCCGCTCGGCCGCCCTCGCGACCGCCGCCGTCCTGCTGCTCGGCGCCGGCCTCACCGCCTGCGAGGGCGGCGCCGCGCTCTGCCTCAGCGACGACAGCTGCGACGTCGTCGTCCACACCGACGACGCCGACTCCACCCGCACCGTCGAGGTGTTCGGCGGCGACCGCAAGGTCGAGCTGACCGTCGGCCGGATCACCGACACCACGGCCGAGGTCAAGCTCGGCACGGAGACCAAGACCCTCACCGAGGACACCGAGACCGTCATCGGCCCCGCGAAGGTCACCCTGCGCCGCGCCGACGCCGAGGAGCACGCCGCCCAGCTCCACGTGGCCCGCTGACCGGTGGCCGCCGGCCGGCAGTCGCTCACCGGCCGGCGGTCACCACCTCTGCGGTCACCACCTCCGAGCGCGGCGGCCACGCCGGCGGACGGCTACTCCGGCAGACGGTTGAGCCAGCTGATCGGCGTGACCGCGATCGCCGTCTCCGGCGAACCGTCCCACTCGGTCGGCAGCCCCGCCGCCGTCAGCGCCGTGACCACCTCCCGCCCGACCTCGGCCGTCCTCCGCACGGCCGACTCCGTCGGTTCGCCGTCCACCTGGAACCCGCCGTACCGCAGCATCAGCGCGCCGCCGTCAGCGGCCCGTTCGGTGTCCTGCTGGTGGAAGAACACGAAGCCGCGCGAGCCCTCCTCGGCCTCGCCACCGATCTCGGCGTAGCCGCAGTTCGCGCAGCAGGTGAAGTCCATCGCCGCGACGATGCCCAGCTCCTCCAGGGCGTCGAAGGCGGCCTCCAGCCGGTCGACGTCGGTCGTGTCCGGCCAGGACGCCTGCTCCTCCAGACGCTCCCGCCACAGCGGAGCGACGATCCGCTCCGCCTCCTCCATCGTCAGTCCCTGGTCGTCGAGGTCCTCGACCAGGGACTCGGCTATCTCGTCCGGCTCCTGGAAGCCGCAGCGGATCAGCTCGCGGGCCCGCTCCACGGCGTCCCGCAGTACCTCGGCGTCCTGCAGCGCCTCGGCGTCAAGGGTGCTCTGCACGGTGTCCTGGTCCTGGTCCATGTCCGCATCCAAGCACCCGCCTCTGACAATCCGGGCCGCCCCGATCACCAGCCAGGGGGCCGCCCGTCCGGGTGCTACCGTCCCCCGGTGAACTCCCTCCTCCAGCCGCCGCTGATCACCCGTCTGCTCGCCGCCGAGCGCATCCTGATCGCCGGCGCGGGCGGCGGCTTCGACGTCTACGCCGGCCTCCCGCTGGCCCTCGCGCTGCGCGCGGCCGGCAAGGAGGTGCACCTCGCCAACCTCTCCTTCAGCGCGCTCGACGGCCTGCCCACAGACGTCTGGCAGGCCCCCGATCTGGCCCGGATCGGCCCCGACACCCCGGCCCCCGAGGGCTACTTCCCGGAGCGGACGCTGGCCCGCTGGCTCCGGTCGCACGGCATGCCCGACACCGTCTGGGCCTTCCCCAAGGTCGGCGTGCAGCCGCTGCGCGCCGCCTACCGGGAGCTCACCGGGCGGCTCGGCATCGACGCGCTGCTGCTCGTCGACGGCGGCACCGACATCCTGATGCGCGGCGACGAGGCGGGCCTCGGCACGCCCGAGGAGGACATGGCCAGCCTCGCCGCCGTCGCCGGGCTGACCGGGATCCCCGAGCGCCTGGTCGCCTGCCTCGGCTTCGGCATCGACGCCCACCACGGCGTCAACCACGCGCTGGTGCTGGAGAACCTCGCCGCGATCGACCGGTCCGGCGGCTACCTCGGCGCCTTCTCGATCCCGCGCGACAGCCGCGAGGGGGCTCTCT
The DNA here is from genome assembly GCF_040683335.1 of Kitasatospora sp. NPDC093806. Lineage (NCBI taxonomy): Bacteria > Bacillati > Actinomycetota > Actinomycetes > Kitasatosporales > Streptomycetaceae > Kitasatospora > Kitasatospora sp. NPDC093806. Next base: position 37,565 of record NZ_JBFBDO010000008.1, on the reverse strand, counting down.
ACCTGGACGCGGTCGAGCACGCCAGGGCGGCGTTCCCGGAGCACCCGAGCATCGTCCAGGGCTCGGTGGCGGCCGCGCTGTCCGGACGGTTCGGCGACGTCCGGTTCACCGAGCGGACCCGGTACAGCACGCTCTTCGTCAACCCGCTGATGACGCTCTACTTCGGCGTCACGGTCGAGGCGCTCGCCGCCGAGCACCGCTACCTCGACCGGCTCGAACGGACCGTGCTGATGCGCCAGATCAGCGGCGTCATCGCGGACTTCCAGGACTCGCTGCCCACCCAGCGCCCGCCCCGCCAGTTCCCGCACTGAACCGGCTGTCGCGCCGGACCCGGTTCAGCCCACGGCGAGCCGGAACTCCAGGTTGCCGAAGCGCACCTGGTCGCCCGGCCGGACCCGCACCCCGCCGGCGATCCGGTACCCGTTCACGTGCGTGCCGTTGGTCGAGCCGAGGTCGTACAGCACCCAGCCGTCGCCCTCCCGGCGCAGCTCGGCGTGGTGCCGGGAGACCGACACGTCGTTCAGCCGCAGCCCCGCCCCGGGGATCCGGCCGATCGTCAACTGCCCCGCCCCGGCGTGCGGAAGGCTCAGCCCCGGCAGCCGCTCGACCCGCCACGCCGTGCGCAGCCGCACCCCGAACGCGGACGCCCCGCCCACCGCGCGCAGCACGAACCGCCCGACCGGGTTCCCGGCCGGCAGGTCCGCCATCGCCGCGTTCAGCTCGGCGCGGCTGCCCGCGTGGAGCACGAGGTCGAGCCGCCCCAGGAAGGTGTCGTGCGACAGCCGCCCGCTGCCCGCACCCTCCCGCAGCGCGTCGAGCACCTGCTCCCGCTCGGCCTCGGACGGCCGGACCACCTGTGTCCGGTTCTCACGCGACATCATGGACCGATTCTCGGCCGCCCCCGCCGACCTGTCCAGATTCCGCGGGCGGGTGTGCTCAGGCCTTCCGGGCGGCCGCCAGGATCTTGACCGTGGTGTGGAGGAAGCGCGAGGTCACCGCACCCCGGTAGGACTTGCCGAAGAGCTTGCCGGTGGTGACCCACTTGCCGTCCTTCAGGTGCACCACCACGTAGGCGGTGCCGGGGTCGGCGCCGATCACCTCGTAGTCGCCCTTCGGCGAGGTGTACGGGAGCGGGAAGTCCGCGGGCAGCGGCTCGGAGAGGAAGTTCACCGTGAGCCGGACGTCCGGGGTGGCCTCGACGCCCGCGAACGGCTCGGCGTCGAGCACCGCCTGGACCTCGTCGACCGTGCGCAGCAGCACCGGCACCGGGTAGCCCAGCTGCTCGGCCAGGTGCGCCTCGATCCGCCCGGTGAGCGCGGCCCGGCCCGCCGCGTCGGTGACCTCGGCGGTGAAGAAGACGTTGCCGCTCTGGATGTAGGAGCCGACGCGCTCCAGGCCGAGCTCGGTGAAGAGCCCGCGCAGGCGCTCCATCTTCACCGTCCGGCCGCCGACGTTGACGGCCCGGAGGAAGGCGAGGTACGTGGTGGTGGTCGCAGTGGTCACCCGGCCAGTCTGGCACCGGCCACCGACAGCCGGGCTCGGCCCGGGCCGCACCTCGACGGCTTCTGCGGGCCGGGCGGGTCCGCGGGCAGGGGCGGTTGTCGGTGCCCGGTGCCAGACTGGCGCCATGGCTACCTGGCAGGATTTCGAGCACGAGGCACCGGACCTGGCCCCCGCCGTACGGGCCCGCTTCGAGGCCAACAAGCACCACGTCCTGGCGACCCTCCGCAAGGACGGTTCGCCCCGGGTGAGCGGCACCGAGGTCGACTTCCACGGCGCCGACCTCGTGCTCGGGTCGATGCACGGTGCGGTCAAGGCGCTGGACCTCCGGCGCGACGCCCGCTTCGCCCTGCACAGCAACCCGAGCGACGAGACGCTGGCCGACGGCGACGCCAAGGTCTCCGGCCGGGCCGTCGAGCTGACCGACGAAGCCGAGCTCGCCGCCTACGAGGCCGAGCTCCCCGAGCCGCCGCCCGGCCCGTACCACGCCTTCCGGCTGGAGCTGGACCAAGTGGTGCACACCACCGTCGAGGGCGACGCGGTGGTGATCAGGTCCTGGCGCCCGGGCGAGCCGGTGCGGCGGGTCGAGCGCCGCTGAGGACCGGCCCGCCGTCCCGCCGCGCCGCCGTCCCGACCCCCGCCGCTACGGCAGGACGGCCTTGACCGCCTCGGGCGTGCGGGCGACCACGGCGTGCCCGTCGTCCGCGGTGATGATCGGGCGCTGGATCAGGATCGGGTGCTCGGCCATCGCCGCGATCCAGCGCGCCCGGTCGCCCGGCTCCCGGCTCCACTGCTTCATGCCCAGGTCCTTGGCCACCTGCTCGTCCGTGCGGGTGATGTCCCACGGTTCCAGGCCCAGCCGCCCCAGCACCGCCTCCAGCTCGGCGACGCTCGGCGGGTCCTCCAGGTAACGCCGCACGGTGTACTCGACGCCCGCGCCCTCCAGCGTGTTGAGCGCGCTACGGCACTTCCCGCAACGCGGGTTGATCCAGATCTCCATCCCGCCAGCCTACCGACCGCCCCCGCCCCGCCCCCGGCACCCCGCGTCGGCCGGTCACGTCGCCGGCTCCCGCGTCGGGCGGGAACTCCCGTGCGTCCACCGACAGTTGCCCCTTCTGGAGTCGGATTTCTCGGGAGGGGAACACCGGATGGACGGCGCAGCGATCATCGAGCAGCTCATGACCACCGAGGGGCGGATCGACCCCTACCCGCTCTACGCCCGGGCGCACGAACTCGGCCCCGCCACCCCGGCCGGCCCCGCGGCGCTGCTGGCCGTCGGCCACGACGCCGCCGGCCAGGTGCTGCGCAACCCCGCCTTCGCCCTGGAGGACCCCCAGGCGATGGCGAGCTCCGACGCGGAACTGCTCCGTCACGCCTCCATCGCCCTCATCGGCCGCTCGATCCTCCAGCGCAACGCCCCCGACCACGGCCGGGTCCGCTCGCTCATCGCCTCGGCCTTCAACGCCCGCCGGGTCGCGTCGCTTCGCCCCGCGATCGAGGCCACGGTGGACCGGCTGCTCGACGACCTGGCCGAGCGGGGAGCGGACGGCTCGCCCGTCGACTTCATGGACGCCTTCGCCTTCCGGCTGCCGGTCGAGGTGATCTGCGAACTGCTCGGCGTCCCGATCGGCGACCGCCTGCTCTTCCGCCGCCTCGCCTCGGACCTCACCATCGCCCTCGAACCGGTCCAGGAGCTCGCCGAACTGGCCGCCGCCGACCGGGCCGCAGAGGAACTGACCGACTACTTCATCGGCCTGGTCGCCGACCGGCTGGCCCGCCCGACCGGCGACCTGGTCAGCGACCTCGCCCGGATCGCCGTCGACTCCCCGGACCGGATCTCCGGCGCCGAACTGCTCAGCAACCTCGTCCTCCTCCTGGTCGCCGGGTTCGAGACCACCACCAACCTGCTCGGCAACGGCCTCGCCCAGCTCTTCCACCACCCGTCGGCTGCGGAGGGCCTGCGCACCGGCGCGCTCGACCCGTCCCTGTTCACCGACGAGGTGCTGCGCTACGACTCCCCGGTCCAGCTCACCTCCCGGATCGCCGCCGCGCCCGGCCTCACCGTCGCGAACCTGCCCGCGCCGCCCGGCACCGCGGTGTTCGTCATGCTGGGCGCCGCCAACCACGACCCGGCCCGCTACCCGCACCCGGACCGCTTCGACCCGACCCGCACCGACAGCCAGCCGCTCAGCTTCGGCGGCGGCCCGCACTTCTGCCTCGGCAGCCAACTCGCCCGCCTGGAAGCCGACCTCGCCACCCCCGCCCTGCTCGACCGCTTCCCCCGCCTCGCCCCCGGCGGCGTCCCCACCCGCCGCCACCGCCTCGTCCTCCGCGGCTACGAAACCCTCCCCATCACCACCCGCTGATCCCCCGGCCCGGGCCGGGCGGCCTCGGGCCGCCGACCCACACGCCGGCTCTCCTTCGGCGCCCGGCCCCGCCGTCGGCCTCTGGTCCCGAGGCCGACCCGGCCGCCGTCGCTGGTGCGGGCCGGCCGAGCCGTATGCCTTCGCCCTTCGGTGGCACCCCGGTCAGTGGGTGCCGGCGGACAGGTGGAGGGTGCGGGTGTGTTGGTAGGGGCAGCCGGCGGTGGTGAAGGCGGTTGCGGTGGCGAGGAGTCGGGTCGGGTCGCCGTCCAGGAGGGCTTCGGCCCGGTCGACCTGGGCGGTGGCGACCGGGTTGCCGGCGACCGTGGCGCGGGCGGCGGCGAGGCGGGGACGGGCGCCCGGGTGGCCGGCGAGGACGGAGGCCTCCGCGCGCAGGGCCGCGTACCAGTGCAGCCAGACCCAGGAGACCCACTTCCACACCTCCTCCGGCGCGGGTGCGATCCGGGCCAGGGCCGCCTCCGGGTCCCCGTGGTGGAGCAGCACCGTCGCGTCGAGGATCGCGCCGTAGCCGTACCGGTGTTCCTCCTCGGGCCCCGCCCGGTCGGCGACGGCGAGCCAGGTGGCCCGGGCGTCGTGGTCGCCGCGCAGGCCGTGGACCATCGCGACCGAGGCGGCGGCCGGGCCGAGCGAGAACGAGCGCGGTCGCCCGGCCTGTTCCCACGCGTCGAGGAACCGTACGCCGCCCGCGAGCACGTCCTCGGTCCGGCCCGCGAAGGCGTCCGCGACCAGCAGCCAGGACGTGGCGTGGTGGCCGACCTCGGCCAGCAGCGGGTGGTCGGCGAGCTGTCGGCCCCACCGCGCGGCCTGCGGCAGTTCGCCGATGCCGAGGGCGGTGGCGGCGGCCATGGCGAGGGCGTCGACCCGTTCGTGCGTCGCGGCGGGGGTGCGGGGGGCCGGGGCAAGCAGCTCGGTCCGGCGGCGGGCGGCGGCCGCGGCGGCGAAGGGGTGGCCGGCCCAGCTCCGGGCGCCGGAGAGCGCGTCGAGGGCGGCGGACTCGGCGACGGGGTCGCCGGCGCGCCGGGCGAGTTCGACGGCCCGTTCGGCGGCCGCGACGGTCTGCTCGACGGTGTTGTCGGGGCTGCCCTGGACCGAGCCGAAGGCGTCCGCGAGCACGGCCGCCTCGGCCAGCGCGACGGCCGCCTCGGTGGCCCGGTCGACGGGGGCGCCGCCGTCCTCGGACAGTTCGCGTGCCGCCGTGAGCAGGGCGGTCACCTCCTCGGCGCCGGGTATCCGGGTGAACGCGCTGGAGAAGCGGTACGCGACGGTGGCGGCGGCCGCCAGGTCGCGGGCGGCGCCGGCGGTGTCCCCGGCCAGGCGGGCGGCCTCGGCGGCCGCCCGGTGCAGGCGGTACATGTCGTCGCCGAGCCCTCGGCACCCGGCGACCCGGGCGGCCTCCCGCAGCGCGGCGGCGGAGGCGGCAGCGCCCGCAGCCCGGTCGCCGTCCCCGTCGCCGACCGGGGGACCGGCGAGCGCGGCCGCCTGCTCGTAGCGCTGCTGGGACTCGCCGAGCAGGTTGCGGGTGAAGGCCGGCCCGGCCAGGGACAGGGCGAGCCGGTGGGCGTCCGCGCGCAGCTCCGGCCGTTCGGCGGCCCGGGCGAGGGCGGCCCGGAGGTCCTCCGCGACCGCGTCGAACCGGGCCCGCCAGTCCGCGCCGTCCTCGTCCGCACCGAGGGCCTGGGCCTGCGCCAGGCACCAACGCGCGTGAGCGGCGCGGACGTTCAGCAGCTCGTCGGCCTCGGCGAGGCGCTCCGTCCCGTACTGGCGGATGGTCTCCAACGCCCGGTAGCGGGTGCCGGTCGCGGACGGGGTCGCGGTGAGCAGGCTCTGCTCGGTGAGCCGGCCGAGCCCGTCGGCGATGGCGGCCGGGTCGAGGACCGGCCCGTCCCCCGTCGATCCCGAGACCCCCGCCGACCCCGCCACCGCGGCGGCCGCCTCGGCGGTGAACGGCAGGACGAACACCGACACCCGGCGCAGCAGCGCCCGGTCCGCCGGCTCCAGCAGGTCGTGGCTCCAGTCCAGGGCGGCCCGCACCGAGCGGTGCCGGTCGCCGGCTCGCGGCCCGCCGGCCAGGAACCGCAACTGGTCGGAGAGGCCGGCGGTGAGCCCGTCGAGGCCGAGTGTGGGCCAGCGGGCGGCGGCGAGTTCGATCGCCAGCGCCATGCCGTCGAGCCGTTCGCAGACGGCCGCGATCCGCTCCCGCAGCGCCGGGTCCGGGTCCGGGGCCGCGCCGGCGGCGGTCGCCCGTTCGACGAACAGGGTGACGGCGTCCGACGCGCCGCCGCCGTCCCGGGACAGCGGCGGGACCGGGACGACCCGTTCGAACGGCACCAGCAGCCGGGCCCGGCTGGTCGCCAGCACCCGGACCTGCGGACAGGCCGTCAACAGCCGTTCGAGGAACGGCGCCACGCCGTCGCGGACCTGCTCGCAGTTGTCCAGCACCAGTAGCGTCCGGTGGTCGGCCAGCGCGGCCGTCAGGGCCTCGTCGACGCCGCGTCCGGGCTGCTCGCCGACGCCCAGGGCGGCCGCGACGGCGGCGGCCACCCGCTCGGGGTCGGTGACCGGCGCCAGGTCGACGAACCACACGCCGTCGGCGAAGTCGTCGGCCACCGCCGCCGCCACCGCCAGGGCGAGCCGGGTCTTGCCGACCCCGCCCGGTCCGGCGGCGGTCACCTGCCGGTGCGCCCGTACGGCGGCGGCCAGTTCGTCGCGCTCCCGGGCCCGGCCGACGAACGCCGTCAGCGGCGCCGGGAGGACGGGCGCCGTCGGACGCGGCTGCGCGGCGGGGGCGTCCGGGGCGTCGGAGGTGTCGCGAGCGGCGGGGGCACCGGCGCCGGCGAGGCCGGCGGCGTGGCGGGAGAGCGCCCGCCGGTCCGGGGCCGCGAGCTTGCGCAGCAGTGAGGAGGTGTGCGATTCGACCGTGCGGACGGAGATGAACAGCCGCGCGGCGATCTCCGCGTTGCTGAGGTGTTCACCGAGCAGCGCGAGGACGTCGGCTTCCCGAGGCGAGATCACTGGACTGGGCACCGGGCCATTATCCGCAGCCGCCCTCGGAGCACCTCGACCACGGTCTCCGTACCGCTCTCCGTAGTGCGTTCCGTACCGCTCTCCGTAGTGCGTTCCGTGGTGCGTTCCGTGCTCGGCACGGAGGCGGCCCGCACCCCTCCCGGGGGAGGCTGTGACCACAGCGAAGGGCCGGACACCACGGCCCACCACCCGCCCACCTGAGGAGCGATCATGTCCGGTACCGCCGCCCCGGCCCACCCGACGAACGCCGGACCGCGCCCCCGCGCCCTGCGCCGTCGCGACGCCGAGGACCGGCTCGCCCACGACGTGGACGTCTGGGTGGCCAGCGCCTCGCCGGACGGTGCGCCGTACCTCGTCCCGCTCTCCTTCGACTGGGACGGCACGGCCCTGCTGCTCGCCACCCCGGCCGACAGCCCGACCGGCCGCAACCTGGCCGCGACCGGGGTCGCCCGGCTGGCGCTGGGCCCGACCCGGGACGTGGTGATGATCGAGGGCACGGTCGAGGTGCACGGGATCGACACCCTGCCGGCCGAGCAGGGCGACCGGTTCGCCGCGCGCACCGGCTTCGACCCGCGCACGCTGGGGGCGCGGTACCGCTGGTTCCGGATCACGCCCCGCCGCGTCCAGGCCTGGCGGGAGGAGAACGAGCTGTCGGGCCGTGACCTCATGCGCGACGGCCACTGGCTCGTCTGAGCACGCGAAACCACCACCGTACGACCGACTGATCATCTTCCGGAAACAGGAAAGCGAGTTCACCTCATGAAGAACACCCGGACCCCCGCCGCCGGCACCACCGCGAAGACCGCGGCGTTCGACGGCTTCACCGACGACGAGCGCGCCGCGATGCGGGACCACGCCAAGGAGCTGAAGGCCGCCGCCCGCCGCAGCCCGCGAACCGCCAAGGCCGACGCGGAGCAGGACGTGCTCGCGAAGATCGCCGAGATGACGGACGCGGACCGGATCCTCGCCGAGCGACTGCACGTGATCATCAGGGCCGCCGCGCCGGACCTCGCGCCCAAGCTCTGGTACGGGATGCCCGCGTACGCGAAGGACGGCAAGGTGCTCTGCTTCTTCCAGTGCGCGCAGAAGTTCAAGTCGCGCTATGCGACCCTCGGCTTCAGCGACGTGGCGCGGCTGGACGACGGCGCCCTGTGGCCGACCGTCTTCGCCCTGACCGAGCTGACCCCCGCCGTCGAGGCCCGCATCACCGCCCTCGTCACCACCGCCGTCGCCTGACCGGGCCGCTCGACCAGCCAGGTCAAGCGGCCCGATCAAGCGGTCCGATCAAGCGGCCCGTGGTCACGCGAAGGCGATGTCCGCGACGACGGTGCTGTCGGCGACCGGGGTGCCCCCGGTCTCGCAGTTGCTGGTCAGCAGTTGCTTGCTGATCACCTCCAGGACCGAGACGGCCCGCTCGCCCGCCAGGCGCGGGGAGTCTGCGGTGACGGTGCCGGCCAGGATGCCGTTGCCGATGGCCTGGGTGAGCGTGATGCCGGTCAGCCGGCTGAAGGTGTGGTCGCCGTCGGCGAGGTTCCAGTTGAACCGGGCGTGGGAGGCCGAGCTGTCGAGGGTGCTGGTGGTGCAGCTCAGCGCGGAGAAGACCAGCGTGACCTTCGCCGTGCCGGAGGTGATGCCGTCCGGGGCGAACACGGTGTACGTGCACGGGGAGAGGGCCGCGTCGACGGTGACGGTGGTGGGCCGGGCGGTGCCCGACAGCGGCGGCGAGAAGTGCGCCGTACCCGTCAGCGCGCAGTCGACCAGCTCAGACCCGGTGCGCGACCGGGCGTCGGCCTGCGACGCGGCGGGCAGCAGCGCCGCGCAGCACACCGCGGCCGTCACCGCCGCCCTGACCCAGATGCGGGTGGCCGGGTCACGCATGGGTCACCGTGACTGCGGCAGCGCCGTGCGTCTGGGTGACGCCGGTGGAGAAGCAGAGGAAGGGGTTGTCGGGCAGCAGCTCGATGGTGATGGTGAAGGCGTCCCCCTTGAACTTGCCGTCGGTGACCGGGCCGTTCCCGACCACCACCGGGATCCCGGACGGCCGGAGGTCGACCACGGAGGCGAAGCGGACCTGGCTGGTCGCGCCGGTGTTCCAGGTGATGGTGCCGGTCGCGTCGAAGCTGCCGCTGACGCAGCCGAGCCGCCCCGAGCCGGTACCGGTGACGCTGTTGGCCGCGGTGATCGTCGGGTCGGTCGACGTGCACGGGGCGGCCGAGCCGGCGAAGGACAGGTCGGTCGGCTTGGGGTCCAGCGTCACACCGGGGGAGTAGCTGACGGTGGCGGTGCCCACGGGACAGGTGACGTCGACGGTCGGTGCGGCGGCGTCCTGCGGCGCGGCGGCCGCGTGCGGTGCGGCGGGCAGCCACAGGCCCGCCGCGAGCAGGGCGGTGGTCAGCGAGCGGACGGCGAGGGTGGTGCGCGGGCGTGCGGAACGGGTGGATGTCACGGAAAGGGTTTCCTTCTACGGGGGTCGGCCCACCGGACGGCGGACGGAAGCGGGCGCGCGGCACGACCGGGGCGTCCTCACCGTGCTCGTGGGCAGGGCGGGGGCCGGTCGCGGGGCCGGTCGCCGGGGCGGACGCGCGTGCGTGACGGCCGCGTCGAAAGCCCGGCAGGCCTTGGCGCGCCGTGATGCTCCGTATGCAGTTCAACACGCCGGGTGCCGTCCGGCGCGCGCTGCTCCACCGTCAGGGGACGCGGGGCCGGCCCGCCGGAACGGACCGGCCCCCGTCGCCCTCGCGGGGGATCACCCCGGGCAGCCGACCGGCCGGTCACCCACCGTCCGGTCGTCGGCGGCCGCCTCCTGCCCGAAGTAGAGCGCGTCGGGCCGCTCCCGCCACCCCGGGTCGGCGAGCACGACGCCCTCGGCGAAGTCCGGGACGCCGTAGCCGTGGACCCAGTCCGAGCGCCGGTCGCGGGTCTTGAGATGGACGCCGTCGGCACCACCGGCACCGCCCTCGACGGTGGTGACGGTGGAGCCGGTGTAGGCGACGCAGATGCCGGTGTGGCTGCCGCCGCCGGGGCCGAAGAAGACCTGGCCGCCGATCACGGGGTACTCGGTGAAGCGGTCGCGCTCCTTGAACCAGGCGACGTCCTCCGCGCAGGAGGCGCTCGCCGGGAAGAGGGCGGCGTTGCCGGACTCCCGGGCGCACCAGGCGACGAAGGCGGTGCACCAGGCCTCGCCGAGGGACCGCTCCGGGCCGGGGACGGCGGGGGAGCGCCGTGGGATGCCGTGCCGGCGGCCGCCGCCGTGGTGCTCCTCGTGGTACCAGACCTGGTCGCGGGCGACGCGGATCAGGTCCGCCGCGTTCGAGGACATGGGTGTGGACTCCTTGCTTCCTTGCGTCATCGCTTCATCGCTTCATCGCTTCATGGACTCGCGGCTTCATGGCTTCATGGCTTCATCGCTTCACGGCTTTCGGACCGGACCCGCTCAGAGCTGGGCGAAGGTCTGCACGTACCGCCCCCAACTGCCGCGCCGGCGGGGCGAGTGGCCGATGCCGATGCGGTTGTACTGCGGGTTGAGGAGGTTGTCGCGGTGCGGCCGGCTGTTCAGCCAACTGCGCATGGCCTCCGGCACGCTGTTGCCCGGCGTGACGTTCTCGGCGGCGGGGACGTTGGCGACGCCGACGTCGCGGAGCCGGTCCCAGGGGGAGCTGCCGTCGGTGCCGTGGTGCTGGGTGAGGTCGTGCGCGGCCAGGTCGTCGGCATGGCGCTGGGCGGCGGCGCTGAGGCGGTCGTCCAAGCGGATCGGCTGGACGCCGGTGCGTCCGCGCTCGGCGTTGACGGCGCTCAGCATCTCGGCGCGGAAGTCGTGGCCGGACCGCTGCCGCGGCACGGGGTGCGGCTCGGCGCGCTGCCGTCCGGCGCCGCCGACGCCGTCGGCTGCGGTGAGCCGCCAGCGCTGGGCCGGGACGGCCTCGTCCGGCCGGGACAGGGTGAGCGGGCAGCCGGGGGCGGCGGCGGTGAGGTACAGCCGGCCCTCGTCGGTGCGGGCGGTCCGGATCCGGAACCAGTCCTCGTCGACGACCTCCAGGTACCAGTGCTGGTTGGGCTGGTTGTGCTCGTCGTACAGCCAGGCCTGGCGGGTGGAGTAGTCGTAGTCGACGACCATGGCCTGGCCGGGGGCGTGCCGGCCGACGGTGAGCTGGGTCTCCAGCAGCCAGCTGCCGCCGTCCTTGGCCCAGAAGGCCCAGCCCTGGGCGGAGGTGCCGGCGGCGCCCCAGGACTGGACGGCGGTGCCGGCGGCGATCCGGCCGCAGCGGACGTCGGCGACCGTTCCGTTGGCGGACTCCAGGGTCCAGGTCTGGCCGTGCTGCGGGAGCGTGGGCATGTCGCGCCTCTCGTCGACTGAGCCGCCCCGGCCGCACGCCTGCGGTCCGGGGCCTGACGAGCAGGATGGTCCCGGAGCGCGGTAGACAAGCAGTCAACGCGCGTAGTGCTCAACGCCGTCGGCACTCCCGCCGACACCCCTGTCGACACCCCTGCCGACGCCCCCGCCGGCGGGCCTACTCCAGGGCCGCCAGCAGCTCCCTGACCTGCGCCGCGTCCTCGGCGAGGCCCAGCCGCTCGTACACCTCCAGCCCCTCCGCGAGGCAGGCCCGGGCCTGGCGCGGCCGGCCGAGGCCGGTGAGCGCGGTGCCGAGGGTGCGCAGCAGGGCGGCCTCCAGGGCGGCGCTGGTGCGGCGGGCGAGCGGGAGGACCGCCTCGGCGGCGTCGACGGCGAGCAACCAGCGGCCGGCCTCGGCGTGGATCCGGGCGGCGAGGTCGCCGGACGCGGCCTCGAAGACGGTGACCTGGAGGGCGGCGAACTCCTCGCGGGCGCCGACCGCCTGGGCGAGTGCCTCCTCCGGGTCGCCGCACAGCCGCAGCACCCGGGCGAGGTAGTAGCGGCCGGTCGCGGCGGAGACCGGGCCGGAGCCGCTCATCAGCCGGGCGCCGCGCTCGGCCGCGTCCCGGGCCTCGGCGGGGCGGCCGGTCTGGGCGCAGCAGAACGCGAACTCGCCGAGCGCGCTGCCCTCGGAGCGTTCGGCGCCGAGGCGGTGGAACAGTTGCGCGGCGCGGCCGGCGTGCTCGGCGGCCTCGGCGTAGCGGCCGTGGATGCGGGCGTTGCCGCCGAGGGTGAGCAGGGCCTTGGCGAGCACCCGCTCGGTCGGGGCTTCCGAACCGGCCGCCGAGGGGACCGCCGCGGACCCACCGGCCTCGGACGGGCCCACCACCGCGGAGGGTCCCGCCACCGAGGGCACCACCGCAGAGGGCACCACCGCCGAGCAGAGTTCGACGGCCCGCCGGATCTCCTCCTCCGACTCCGCGTAGCGGTTGACGTGCCACAGGTTGGCGCCGCGCAGGTACCGGGCGAGGGCGAGCGCGCCGTGGTCGCCGCGCGCGGCGGCCTCCTCGGCGAGTCGTTCCGCGAGGTCGGCGATCAGGGTGGTCCGGGTCCGGTCGGCGAGCACCGCGCCCATCCGGTCGGCGAGTTCGGCGGCGCGGTCCAGCGGCAGCTCCGGGTCGGCGCAGCTCAGCGCGATGGCGGCGGCGTGCACCTCGGCCTGCTCGTTCATCCAGCGGACGGCCGCGGTGCCGTCGGCGAAGCTCCGGCCCTCGGCGCGGACGGGCACGCCGAGCAGGCTGAGCTCGACCGGGTCGGCCTTGCGGGCGGCGCGGTCGGCGTTGCGGGCGGTGGCGAGGCAGAAGTCGGCGAGCCGGTCGGCGGCGGCGGTGCGGTCGGCGGGGGCGTCCTCGGCGGCGAGCCGGCCGCGGGCGTAGGCGCGGACGAGGTCGTGGTAGCCGTAGCGGCCGAACCGGGGGGAGTGCAGCAGGTTGAGGTCGACCAGGGTTTCGAGCAGGTCGGCGGTCGCGCTCTCCGGGCGGTCGAGCAGCGCGGCGGCGCAGGGCAGCGGGATGTCGGGGACGTCGGGCAGGGCGAGCAGGCGGAAGGCGCGGGCGAGTTCGGCGTCGAGGCGGTGGTAGGAGAGGGCGAAGCTGGCCTCCACGGTCCGTTCGCCGTCGCTGAGTTCGGCCAGCCGGTGCTCCTGGCGCAGCCCCTCGGCGAGGGCGGCGAGGGTGAGCGCGGGGTCGGCGGCGAGCCGGGAGGCGACGATGCGGACGGCGAGCGGCAGCAGCCCGCAGGCGTGCACGATCTCCTCGGCGGCGGCGGGTTCGGCGGCGGTGCGGTCGGCGCCGACGATCCGGGTGAGCAGCTCCAGCGCCTGCTCCGGCGGCAGGGTGTCCAGGCGCAGCTGGTGGGCCCCGGCGAGCTCGGCCAGCCGATGGCGGCTGGTGACCAGGACGGCGCAGCCGGCCGAACCGGGCAGCAGCGGTTCGACGTGGTCGGGGGTGGCGGCGTTGTCGAGGACGACCAGGACGCGCCGCCCGGCCAGGGCTGAGCGGTAGAGCGCGCTGCGTTCCCGGGTGTCCGGCGGGATCTCGGCGGGGGCCACGCCGAGGGCGCGCAGGAAGCCGGCGAGCACGGTGCCGGGGTCGGGCGGGGTGTGGTCGGCGCCGCGCAGGTCGGCGAAGAGCTGTCCGTCGGGGAAGCGGTCGCGGATCCGGCGGGCGACGTGCACGGCGAGGGTGGTCTTGCCGACGCCGCCCATGCCGTCCAGGGCGGAGATCACGACGGCCCGGCCGCCGGCGCCGCCGAGGCGGTCGACCAGGGTCTCGACCTCGTCTGCTCGTCCGGTGAAGTCGGCCAGCCCGGAGGGGAGTTGGTCGGGCGCCTGCCAGCTGTCGGCGGCGGGTTCGGGGGCCTCGGCGGTGGCGGCGCCGGCGGGCAGCAGGGTGGGGTCGTCGCGCAGGATGCGCAGCTGCAGCTCGGCCGGGCCGCTCCCGTCGGGGTCACCGTCGGAGGCGCCGCCCGGTCCGCCCGCCCCGGACGGCAGCGCGGCGCGCGCGTCCTCGTACACGGCGAGCGCCTCGGTGCGGCGGCCCGCCTGGTAGAGCGCGCGCATCAGGACGGCGGTGAGCCGGGGCCGGCCGGGGTGCTCCAGGGCCAGCGCGGCGGCCTCCGCCGTCAGGTCGGTGCGGTCGCCGAGGTCGGCGTCGAGTTCGAGCTCGGCCTCCTTGGCGGCGACGCGCTGCTCGGCGAGCCGGGCCCGGGTGGCCTCGGCGTGCGGGCCGGGCAGTCCGGCCAGCGGTTCGCCGACCCACAGCCGCCGGGCGCTCCGCAGCACCTCGCGCACCTCCCGCGCCGGCGCGCCGGCCTCCCGCAGCCGTCCGGCCTCGGCCAGCAGTTCCGCCCAGGCGGTCGCGTCCACCTCGGCCGCCGGCACCCGCAGGGCGTACCCGTCGCCGACCCGGACCAGCGGCATCCGCTCCGGATCGTCCCCGGCGTACGGCCGGAACACGGTGCGCAGCCGGGAGACGGCCAGCTGGACGGCCTTGCGCGGATCGGCCGGCTCGGCGCCGCCCCACACGCCCTCCGCCAGCACGGCGGTCGCCACCGTCCGCCCGGCGGCGCCCAGCAGCACGGCGAGCACGGCCCGCTGCTGCGGCCGGCCCAGCTCCAGCTCCCGCTCCCCGTGCCAGGCGCGCAGCGGTCCCAGCAGCCCGAACCGCAGCCCGGCCCCCGCCGCGCCGGCACCGTCCATCCCGACGCCCCCCGTATCCGTCATCGCCCGTCCCCGTCCCCGTGTCCGTCCCGTGTCCTGCCGGTCGTTCGGCGCCGGGATTCCGCCATGTCCGTACGGACGGTGCGGCCCTCGTATCCCGGTCACCTATGCTTCGCACAGATTGTGCACCGGGACTCATGGCTTCGAGGGGTGGGGGCATGGGGTTCGAATTCCGGGTGCTGGGACCGCTTCGGGCCCGGCGCGACGGCAGTGAGCTGGATCTCGGCCGCCCGCAGCAGCGGGCCGTGCTCGCCGCCCTGCTGCTCGCCCAGGGCCGGCTGGTCCCCACCGAGCGGCTGATCGAGGGCCTGTGGGGCGAGGACGACACCCGCTGGCCGAAGGACCCGGTGGGCCAGATCGGCACCCACGCGCACCGGCTGCGCCGCGCCCTGGCCGAGCCGGGGCTGCTGGTGGCGGCGGCGGGCGGCTACCGGCTGGGGGTGGAGCGCGACGCCGTCGACCTGTTCCGCTACGAGGACGGGGTGGCGGAGGCGACCGCGCTGCGCCAGCTCGACCCGGTGCGGGCGCGCGCCCTCCTGGTGGCGGCGCTCGGGGTGTGGGAGGGCCGGCAGGCGCTGGACGGCGTGCCGGGCGTCTTCGCCGAACGGGCCCGGGCGCGGCTGGCGGCGGGGCGGTTCGCGGCGGTGAAGGCGCTGCACGACCTGGACCTGGCGCTCGGCCGGCACGCCGAGGCGCTGCCCGGGCTGGACACGCTGGCGGTCGGGCACCCGGACGACGAGGAGGTGCAGCGGCTGCGCCTGCTGGCGCTGCACCGCTGCGGGCGGACGGCGGAGGCGCTGGCGGCCTACGCGGCGCTGTGCGAGCGGCTGGACCGCGAACTGGGGCTCGAACCGGCCCCCGCGGTGGCGGAGTTGGCCGACCGGATCCGCCGCGGCGAACTGCCGGGGCCGCTGCGGAGGCTGCCGCGACCGTGCCAACTGCCGCCGGACCTGCCCGACTTGGTCGGACGGTCGGCGGTGGCACGGGAAGCGGAACGGCTCCTCCGAGACGCCGGCGCACCGGTGCTGGGTCTGTCCGGCCCGGCGGGCAGCGGCACCTCCGCGCTGGCGGTGCACGTGGCGCACACCGTCCAGGACGCCTTCCCGGACGGGCAGTTGTACGCGCGCGACGGCGAGCCCGGGGCGGCGCTGGCCGGATTCCTGCGCGCGCTCGGGGAGTGGCCGGCGCCGGGCGCCGGACCGGCGGAACTCTCCGCGCACTACCGGGCCGCGCTGACCGGCCGCCGAGTGCTGGTGGTCCTCGACGGGGTCGCCGACCCCGCCCCGCTGCTGCCCGCCACCCCGGGCTGCGCGGCCGTGGTGGCGGGCGCGGAACCGGGCGCACTGCCCGCCGGCGCCGTACGGCTCACGGTGGGACCCCTGGAGCCGCACGACGCCCACGAACTGCTGGCCCGGATCGCGGGCGCCGACCGGATCCGCCGCGAACCGGCCGCGGCGGCCGAGGTGGCCGGCCTCTGCGGCCACCTGCCCGTCCTCCTGCGGACGGCGGCCACCCGGCTCGCGTCCCGGCCGCAGTGGTCGGTCGCCGACCTGGTCGAGTGGCTCGCCCGCGGCTGAGCCACTCCCGCCTCCCCCGACTCAGTACAGGTCGGAGGACAGGATCTTGGAGTTGTTGGTGTTCGAGTGGGGGATCCGGCCGCTGCCCGCGTCATCCCAGTGGATGACGACGGCACCGTCATCGGTCACCGTCAGCTTGGCGTGCGGGTGCCCCCACGTCCCGCTGGCCCAGCAGGGCCTGCCGCTGGCGGAGTAGACGACGAAGTTCCCGTCGCTCTGCATCACGGCCTTGTAGCCGCAGCCGTTGGTGCCGGCACCCCAGACCGCACCCTTCCCGTTCTGGGTGATGACCAGGTTGCCGTCGGTCTGCATGGTCAGCTGGGTGGTGCGCGAGTCCACGTGCCAGCCCTGGTAGAGCGGCTCGTCGTCCCAGATGGTGTGGCTGCCCGAGTCGTACGCCGCCTGCGCACTCCCCGCCCCCACCAACGTCCCCGCCAGCGCCAGCGCCCCGGCCGCCACCCCGACACCCACGCGCCGCAGCACCTTCGTCGCCTTCATGTCCCCGTGTCCCTCATCTCATACCTCGCGCCCGCGAAACCCGCAGCACGCCCTGTGCAACGGATCATGACCCACCCGGGTAGACAACCGATCAACGCCCCCGTCCACCGGCCGATCGCCCAGCAGCCGGACCACTCCCGCCGAAGCCCGCCAGCCCCCGCCCGACGGCCGTCGACGGCCGTCGGGCGGGGGCATCGGCCAAAGGACGACGACGACACCGGCATCCCCCCTACTCATTGCCGTGTCGGCGCGTCCGGAGCAGGCGAGCCCAGCTTCTCCCGCGCCGCCCGGGTTTGTGAGCCCCCGAACCGGCTGCTCGGGACTCGCCACCCGGCTGCTTGCGGCCCGCCACCCGGCTGCGCCGGACCGGCCCCTCGGCGCCGGCGGAAGTCCACGGCTGCCCCTGCCGGCGCAGGGGCGGTTCGTGCACACCGTGACCGGTTACATTGGACGCGGCGGCTGCGCGGATCGCGCCGCGGACGGGCGGGCTCGGCACGGTCGACCGGATCCCAGGGAATCAGGACGACAAGGGTGGGGCGCGGGCGTGATCCGGGTTGTGGTGGTCGACGACGAGGCACTGGTCCGGTTCGGGTTCAGCCTGATCCTGAACGCCGCCGCCGACATCGAGGTCGTTGCCGCCGTCCCCGGCGGCCAGGCGCTGGAAGCCGTCGCCGCCCACGCCCCGGACCTGGTGCTGCTGGACATCCGGATGCCCGACGTCGACGGACTGTCGCTCCTGCGCCGCCTGCGGACGCTCGACCGCCCGCCCGTCGTGGCCATGCTGACCACCTTCGACAACGACGAGTACATCGCCCAGGCCCTGCGCTCGGGCGCCGGCGGCTACCTCCTCAAGGACACCGACCCCGACGCCCTCGCACCCCTCGTCCGCTCACTCGCCGACGGAGCCGTGGTCCTCGCCCCCAAGATCATGCCGACCGTGGTCGAGGGCTACCTGCGCCACCACCGCGACCTGGAGACCGGCACCGCCCGCACCGCCGCACTCACCCGGCGCGAACACGACGTCCTGCTGCTCCTCGCCCAGGGCCTGACCAACACCGAGATCGGCCGCAGCCTGCACCTGAGCGTGGGCGCCGTCAAGGAACACGTCAGCGCGCTGCTGGCCAAGCTCGCGGTCAACAACCGCGTCCAGGCCGCCCTGTGGGCACAGCGCGCCGGGCTGCTCGACGAGGTCGCGGCGCCGTGACGGCGGTGAGCACGCCGGTGCGTGGCGCGGTGGGAACGCCGGCACGGTCCCGGACCGGACGGTCAATGCCGCCGTGGGCCCTGGATGCCCTGCTGACGGTGCTCGCCGTGGCGGATGCCTGGTTGTCGTCCGTGGACTTCCTCCAGGGGTACCTCGCTCTGGGGGGTGCGCTCTGGGGGTCCCTCGCAGCGCTGGCCCTGCTGTTCCGCAGGCGGGTACCGGTCCTGGTGTTCGCTGTCACGTTCGTGATGATGGCCCTGTCTCCGGTCGACTCCGTGACGGCCGTACTGGTCGCCCTGTTCACGCTCGCCGAGCGCTTCGGCAACCGGTGGGCGCTCGGCGCAAGCGCCGCCCTGTACGCGGTGGCGGCGAACTGGACCGAGTACCACGGGCCGGCCGAGGACCTGGACCAGATCTACAACACCGTCATTTCCTCCGGCACGGCCTTCACCGCGATCTTCCTCGGGCAGTTGGTAAAAACCCGGCGGGAGCTCGCCCGGAACATGGCCGAGCTCCGCGAGGCCCAGGAACACGAGCGCGAACTGCACGCCCAGGCCGTCCTGGCACGCGAACGCGCCCAGCTGGCACGGGAGATGCACGACGTGGTCTCCCACCAGGTGAGCCTGATCGCGGTGGGCGCCGGCGCCCTGCAGGTGGGGGCGGACAGCAGCGAGACCAGGGAGGCGGCGCGCACCATCCGCAAGCTGAGCGTCACCACCCTGGAAGAGCTGCGGCACATGGTCACCCTGCTGCGCGCGGCCGGCGGCACGGACTCCGGGACCACCCCCCAGCCCACCCGGGAGCAGCTCCCCGACCTGGTGGCGGGCAGCGGCCTGGACGCCCGCCTGGTCGGCGGGGTTCCCGCCGACGCCGGCGCGGCCGTTCAGCGGGCGGTCTACCGGATCGTCCAGGAGTCCCTGACCAACGTGCGCAAACACGCCCCGGGCGCCACCGCGACGGTCGAGATCCACGGATCCGACCAGGCCTTGACGGTGACCGTGACCAACACGGCCCCCACCCGGCCCGCGCTGCGACTGCCCGGCTCCGGTCTGGGCCTGATCGGCCTGCGGGAACGGACCGAGAACCTCCACGGCACCCTCACCTGCGGCACCACACCCGACGGCGGCTACCGCGTCCGCGCCACACTGCCCGCCTCCGGGCGCTGAGAGCGGTCCGCAGCGCGGGTGCCGCCGCAGGTTTCCGCCGGAGTCCTCGGGGGGCAGAGCCGGTCGTGCTGCAGATTGGCGAGCAGGCCGGCTTCGAGGCGGGAACGCAGGTCCAGCTTGCCGAGGATGCTCGTCACATGCTTTTTGACGGTCCGTTCGGTGATTCCGAGATGCCGTGCGATGGGAAGGTTTCCCAGCCCGGTGCCGAGGAGGAGGAGCACGTCGGACTCACGGTCGGTGAGGGCGGCAAGGTCTCGGGGGGTGTGGAGGTCGGCTCGCCGGACGGTACTGCAGGGGCAGGCGGCGGGCAGGCTGACTGCCCGGGGCGGTGCGGTGTCCATGCCTGGTGATCCTAGGTTTGCCCGGGGCGGTGAGAGCCCGGCCAGGTGGCCGGAAGCGGCCTCGGAGCGGCCGGATCCGTCCGACGTTCGGCGGGGCGGGGCGGGGCGGGTCGCCGGTCGAACGGTGGTGGTTTCCTGCCGGCTGGAGCCGGAAAAACCGGCGCGAATCGATCCACACTTCCGACGGTGTACATCAGGGGCGGTGTACGAACGTCGCATTTCGCGGTCGAAATTTCACGGATACGTTCGCGGATGAACGGAGAATCTCCGTTCGCCCGATCCGTTTCGGCTTGAAGGAATCGAATTGAAGAATCTCGTAGCAGCGTTCGCCGCAGCGACGGTCGCGGGGAGCCTCCTGCTGGCGGGCGCCGGTCCGGCGCTCGCCGCCTCCCCGCGTCCTGCGGAGGCGGCGCCCGAGGTGACGGAGATGTCGGGTGTCACCGCCTGGCAGGAGAAGTCCGAAACCGCGGTCCTGGTGGACCCGCGCCAGGAACGCAACGCGGTCAATTGCCGCTTCGACAGGAATCAGCAGGACAGGGAAAGGTTCTGCAAGGCGCTCGAGACCAAGCCGATGACGGAAGCGGCGAAGAACTGCCTGGTACGCATGGGAGTCGGCGGCGCCGCGGCGCTGGTGGCCGGGAAGATCAACAAGAAGGTCGCCAGGGAGATCACCGTGAACACCGTGGCGGCCGGAGCATCGGGCTGCCTGACGGCGCTGCTCACATGAGCCGTGACGGGCTCGTCGCAGGACTCGCCAGGGTGGTGGTGCTGGCCCTCTGGGGTGGGGTGCTGGTGCTGGCCGACCGCGTGCTCTCCTCGGAGGGCTGGCGGTTCGTCGTGGCCGTCCTCACCGCGATACCGATGGCCGTGGCGCTGAACAGGGTCGGTGACCGCGGCAAGTGAGAGGCGGTGGGCTCGCCGTCTTGTCGTTTCCGCCGGTCAGCAAGGCGCTGACCGGCGGAAACGGGTGAGGCATCGAACCGCGCTCCCGCAGCTCGGAGGTGCTCCTACAGGTCGTAGTAGAGCTCGAACTCGTGGGGGTGGGGGCGGAGGGCGATGGGGGCGATCTCCTGGGTGCGCTTGAAGTCGATCCAGGTCTCGATCAGGTCCGGGGTGAAGACGTTGCCCGCGAGGAGGTACTCGTGGTCGGCTTCGAGGGCCTCCAGGACGGCCGGGAGGGAGGAGGGCACCTGGGGGACGTTGGCGTGCTCCTCGGGGGCCAGCTCGTAGAGGTCCTTGTCGACCGGCTCCAGCGGCTCGATCTTGTTCTTGATGCCGTCCAGGCCGGCCATCAGCATCGCGGCGAAGGCCAGGTACGGGTTGGAGGACGGGTCGGGGGCGCGGAACTCGATGCGCTTGGCCTTGGCGTTGGAGCCGGTGATCGGGATGCGGATCGCGGCCGAGCGGTTGCGCTGCGAGTAGACCAGGTTGACCGGGGCCTCGAAGCCGGGCACCAGGCGGTGGTAGGAGTTCACCGACGGGTTGGTGAAGGCGAGCAGCGAGGGGGCGTGCTTGAGCAGGCCGCCGATGTAGTAGCGGGCGGTGTCGGAGAGTCCGGCGTAGCCCTGCTCGTCGTAGAAGAGCGGCGAGCCCTCGGTCCACAGCGACTGGTGGACGTGCATGCCCGAGCCGTTGTCGCCGAAGATCGGCTTCGGCATGAAGGTGGCCGTCTTGCCCGCCCGCCAGGCGACGTTCTTGATGATGTACTTGAACAGCATCAGGTCGTCGGCGGCGTGCAGCAGGGTGTTGAACTTGTAGTTGATCTCCGCCTGCCCGGCCGTGCCGACCTCGTGGTGCTGGCGCT
The DNA here is from genome assembly GCF_040683335.1 of Kitasatospora sp. NPDC093806. NCBI lineage: Bacteria > Bacillati > Actinomycetota > Actinomycetes > Kitasatosporales > Streptomycetaceae > Kitasatospora > Kitasatospora sp. NPDC093806. The sequence goes on along the minus strand of NZ_JBFBDO010000008.1, from coordinate 16,457 downwards.
CGACCTCCAGGCCGGCCTTGGCCAGCTCCAGGGACATCTCGGCGCGCAGGTCGGCGAAGTGGTCGACCGGCGGGACGGGGAAGTAGCCGCCCTTGTACTTGACCTTGTAGCCGCGGACGTCGCCCTCGGTCGAGCCGCTGTTCCAGGCGCCGGCCTCGGAGTCGATGTGGTAGTACGACGCGTTGGCGCTGGTGTCGAAGCGGACCGAGTCGAAGACGTAGAACTCGGCCTCGGGGCCGAAGAAGGCGGTGTCCGCGATGCCGGAGGAGGCGAGGTAGGCCTCGGCCTTCTTGGCGACGTTGCGCGGGTCGCGGCTGTAGGCCTCGCCGGTCACCGGGTCCTGGATGAAGAAGTTGATGTTGAGGTGCTTCTCCTGGCGGAACGGGTCGAGCCGCGCGGTGGCGAGGTCCGGGACCAGGGCCATGTCGGACTCGTGGATGGCCTGGAAGCCGCGGATCGATGAGCCGTCGAACATCAGGGTCTCGGACGGGTCGAAGGTCGCCGCAGGTACGGAGAAGTGCTGCATGACGCCCGGCAGGTCGCAGAACCGGACATCGACGAACTTCACGTCGTTGTCCTGGATGAACTGCTTCACTTCGGCGGCGTTGTTGAACATCCATCCTCCTCGGTGCGAATGGGGCTCACCCTAGGAATGGCCCGTTTCCGACCGGTGACCCAGTCGTTTCCTGAATGTTAACCGCCGTCGTCGACGGGGCGGCAAAGCCGTACGCTCCCGGACAAAACGCCTGGCCCGGCCAGGTGGGGCCCGTCCAGTGGTCTGGACCACTTGGGAAGGGTGAGGGAAAGCCGGCGGCGCCCGATTCACTCTCCCGTGGCGGGTCCGGGGGAGGCGGTGGCCGCCGCGGCCGTTCGCCCGGTTAGTGTGGATCGGTGGACACCAGAGAAGCGTTGGGATCGTGGATCGACGGCCCGAAGGCGGCCGCCGAGAAGATGGGCGCCGACTTCGGCTACCGCGGTGAGCGCCTCGGACTGCCCAAGGAGGGCCCCGGGTCGATGGCCGGGCCCGGCCGTCGGCTGGGCGCGCTGGTCGTCGATGGCTGGCTGGTCTCCCTGGTCGCCTACGGGCTGATCGCCAAGGGCTCCGCGGCCTCGGCGAACCTGTGGACCACCCCGCTGTTCTTCGCCGTCACCGTGCTGCTGCTCGCCACCACCGGGACGACCGTCGGCAAGCGGCTGTTCGGCCTGCGGGTGATGCGCCTCGACGGCCGCCGGGCGACCATCCCGCAGGTGCTGCTGCGCACGGGGCTGCTCTGCCTGCTGGTGCCGGCGCTGGTCTGGGACCGGGACACCCGCGGCCTGCACGACAAGGCGGTCGGCACCGTCGAGGTCCGGATCTGACCCCTCCCGAGCTCTGACCCCTCCCGAGCTCTGCCCCCTCCCGAGCCCTGACCCCTCCCGAGCCGAGGGCCCGCCGGAAAACGGACCGGGAACATCGAACGGCCCCGCCGCGGAGCTTCCGCGGCGGGGCCGTTGCGTGTCGACGGGGGAGGGGTCAGCGAACCTGGCCGCCCTTGGGCATCCGGGCACCCTTGGGCATCGGGCCCTTGGGGATGGGGGCCTTGGAGAGCAGGTCGCCCAGCGCGCGCAGGCGGTCGTTGGTCTCGGTGACCTGGGCCGGGGTGATGGCGCGCGGCAGACGCATCAGGTGGATCTGCAGCTTCTTGAGCGGGATCTCGCCCTCGCCGTTGCCCACCACGATGTCGTGCACCGGCACGTCGCCGACGACCCGGGCCATCTTCTTCTTCTCCGACGCCAGCAGCTGGCGGACCCGGTTCGGGTTGCCCTCGCCGATCAGCGCGATGCCGGCCCGGCCCACGGCGCGGTAGACCGCGTCCTGGCTACGGGTGACGGCCACCGGCGTCGGGCTGGCGCTCCAGCCGCGCTTGATGTTGTTCAGCACCGCCGCGACGGCGCCCGGCTGCCCCTCCATCTGCCCGAACGCGGCCCGCTCGGCCCGGCGCCCGAAGACGATCGCCATGGCCAGGAAGGCCACGATGAAGCCCAGGATGCCCAGGTAGACAGGGTGCTCGATCGCGAAGCCGATGGCGAGGAACACGCCGAAGGTCAGCAGGCCGACGCCGGCGATGATCAGGCCGATCTTGGTGTCGACCTTCTTGGTCATGGTGTACGCCAGGCGGATCTGCTTCAGTCGCCCGGGGTTCTCGGATGTTTCCCTCGCCATAACGCTCATGGTACGTGGCGTGGGTACGGGATATCCAAGCCCGGGTACCCGTTCGCCCCGAACCGTGACCCGACCGGCTACGGACGACCGCCGCGCGGGGTGGTGCGTGCGGGTGCGTCCAGCGCCCGGTCCGCCGCGTACCGGCGATTCTCGCAGACGGCCGCCCAGGCGTTCTGCCGGGCCTGCTGCTGCCCGCCCGCCAGCAGGACGCTCTCGGCGAACCGCAGCGCAACCCCCATCGACCGGATCCGCATCCGCATGCCGGACAGCTCCCCTCGTGGCTGAGAAGACGTGGCTGAGAAGAATCGAACGATCCTGACGATTCCATCGTCCCCACCCCGTGTTACCAGTCCGTGACCAGGCAGTCAAAGTCCGGTGAAGCGAAAGGGGCGGGGCCGAAGCCCCGCCCCTCCGATGGCGCAAAACCAGTGCCGGTGCCGGGTCAGACCGCCGCCTGCGCCTGCCCCTGCTCCTGCTTCTCGCGGTGCTCCAGCGCCTGCCGGTACAGCCGTCCGGCGCGGTACGACGAACGGACCAGCGGACCGGACATGACCCCGGCGAAGCCGAGCTCCTCGGCCTCCTGCTGCAGCTCGACGAACTCGTGCGGCTTGACCCAGCGCTCCACCGGGTGGTGGCGCAGCGAGGGCCGCAGGTACTGGGTGATGGTGATCAGCTCGCAGCCGGCCCCGACCAGGTCGGCCAGCGCCTGGCTGACCTCCTCGCGGGTCTCGCCCATGCCCAGGATCAGGTTGGACTTGGTGACCAGCCCGGCCGCGCGTGCCTGGGTGATGACGTCCAGCGAGCGCTCGTAGCGGAACGCGGGGCGGATCCGCTTGAAGATCCGCGGCACGGTCTCGACGTTGTGCGCCAGCACCTCGGGGCGGGACGAGAAGACCTCGGCCAGCTGCTCCGGGACGGCGTTGAAGTCCGGGATCAGCAGCTCGACGCCGGTGCGGCCGCCCTCGCGGCCGGCCGTCATCGCGTGCACCTGGCGCACGGTCTCGGCGTACAGCCAGGCGCCGCCGTCCGGCAGGTCGTCGCGGGCGACGCCGGTGATGGTGGCGTAGTTGAGGTCCATGGTGACGATGGACTCGGCGACCCGGCGCGGCTCGTCACGGTCGAAGTCGGCGGGCTTGCCGGTGTCGATCTGACAGAAGTCGCAGCGGCGGGTGCACTGGTCACCGCCGATGAGGAAGGTCGCCTCGCGGTCCTCCCAGCACTCGAAGATGTTGGGGCAGCCGGCCTCCTGGCAGACCGTGTGCAGCCCCTCCTTCTTCACCAGCGACTGGAGGGCGTTGTACTCCGGGCCCATCTTCGCGCGGGTCTTGATCCACTCGGGCTTCCGCTCGATGGGGGTCTCGCTGTTGCGGACCTCCAGGCGGAGCAGCTTCCTGCCGTCGGGTGCGACAGCGGACACGTGCGACTCCTAGAACTAGACGGGGTACCCCCAGGGTACGCCTGTGCTTGTACGGCCTTCGCCGGGGCTGCGGCCCCGCAAGCGCAGGGCAACAGAGCTACTGGCGGGTAGATTCCCGGGCCGGTGGCACGGGGTGTTCCGGCTCAGCGGCCGGGTGCCGGCTCCGGCAGTTCGGCGAGCACCTCGGCCAGGTGCTTCTCGACCAGCGGCAGCGCCTCGGCGACGCCGAAGTCCCGGCGCAGCTCGCCCGCCAGCGAGGCGACGCCGGCGTCCCGGATGCCGCACGGCACGATCCTGTCGAACCAGGTCATGTCCGGATCGCAGTTCAGCGCGAAACCGTGCATGGTCACCCCGCGCGCGACCCGGACGCCGATCGCGGCCAGCTTGCGGTCGTCGCCGCGCTGCCCGGCGTTGGACGGCGCGTACTCGGGGCCGGCCAGGCGCGGGTCGATGCCAAGCGGCAGGCCCATCCGCAGGGTGAGCTTGCCGATGTCCACCACCTGCGCGGGGTCCACCACCGCGTCCGGGAGGGACTCGCCCAGCACCCAGACGCCGCTGCGGCCCTCGACCCGGGTGGTGGTCACGCCGGCCGCGCCGCAGGTGCGGATCAGCGCCTCCTCCAGCCGCCGCACGTACGCGATCACGTCGATCGGGTCCGGCAGCTTCACGATCGGGTAGCCGACCAGCTGGCCGGGGCCGTGCCAGGTGATCTCGCCGCCCCGGTTGACCTCGACCACCGGGGTGCCGTCCAGCGGCAGGTCGGCCGGGTTGGTGCGCTTGCCCATGGTGTACACCGGCTGGTGTTCCAGCAGCAGCACCGTGTCCGGGATCTCGTCCGCGACCCGGAGGGCGTGCAGCCGCTGCTGCTCCGCCCAGGCCTCCTGGTACGGGACGGCTCCCTCGCCTATGCCCATTCGGACGAACCGTACGTTCTCGCTCACCGATACCGCTCCTTGCCAGGCGTTCGAGACCAACCTCGCCACTGTACGCCGGGCCGCCGGCGAACCGTTCAGGAGGCCGGTCAGCCGCCCGCCGGCCCCAGCGCCCGCCAGCTCGGCACCCGCCGGCCCCGGCCACCCGCCGGCCCCGCACCCACCGGCCCCGCACCCGCCGGCGTCAGCCGCCCGCCAGCAGCTGCAGCCGCAGCGCCAGCTGGAGCTCCAGCGAACGCTCCGGCCGGCTCCAGTCCCCGCCGAGCAGCACCTCGACCCGGTCCAGCCGCTGCACCACCGTGTTCACGTGGACGTGCAGCTCGTCCTTGGCCCGGGTCAGGCTGCCGCCGCAGTCGAAGTACGCGCGCAGGGTGCGGACCAGCTCGGTGCCGCGCCGGGCGTCGTACTCCAGCAGCGGGCCGAGCGTCGCGCGGACGAAGCCGTCCACGTCGTGGCCGTCACCGAGCAGCACGCCGAGGAAGCCGAGCGCCCGGGCGGAGGCGCCCTCCCCGGCCCGGCCGAGCACCCGCAGCGCCCGGACGCAGCGCAGGCCCTCGGCGTGCGCGGAGGCCAGCGCGACCGGCCCGGCGGCGGGACGGCCGGCGCCCACGGTGACCGGGGACCCGGCGAGCCGGGCGAGCCGTTCGGCGGCCTGCTCGGCGGCCCGCTGGGCGGCGTCGCCCGGGGCCGGGGCCCCGCCCCCCTCCGCGCCCTCGTCCGGGACCAGCAGCACCACCGCTTCCCCGTGCTCGGCGCTGATTCCCCGCGAGCCGAACAGATACCGCCCGGCCGCCCCCGCCAGCCGGGCGCGCGCCCCGGCGTCCCGGGCGTCCGCCGGCTCCGCGACCAGCACCAGGTGCGGGCGGCCGAGGTCCACGCCGAGCCGCCGCCCGCGCGCGGTCAGCCCGGCCGGGTCCCGGTCCGGGGCGGCGAGCAGGTCGGCCAGCAGCTCGCCGCGGACCCGGTTCTCGGTCTCCGCGACCGAGCGGCGCAGCAGCAGGAGCAGCGCGGTCACCACACCGGCCCGCTCGAACAGCCGCCGGTCGGCGTCGTCCAGGTCCGGCCGGCCGCGCAGCACCAGCGTGCCGAGCTGCTCCTGCCCGGCCAGCACCGCGCACACCCAGGCCTCGCCGTGCCGCACCGACCGCCCCTCCTCGCGGGACGCGGCCGCCGCCTCGGCCAGTCCGGCGCTGCCCGGCGCGGCCCGTCCGGCCAGCGGCTCGCCCTCGGCGTCCAGAACGGCTATCTCGCCCCCGAGCAGGGCCGCCACCGCCGCGGCCACGTCCGGGACCTCGGCGCCGCGCAGCACCAGGTCGGTGAGCCGGTCGTGGCCCTGCTCGGCGCGCTGGACGGCGGCGGAGTGGGCGCGGATCAGCTCGTTCGCGGTGTTCAGCTCGGCGAGCGCGGCCCGGGTGTCGGCCACCGACTTGGCGGTGTCCAGGGCGATCGCGGCGTGCGCGGCGAGCGTGCAGAGCAGCGCGACCTCGTCGGGGGAGAAGGCGCGCGGGGAGCGGTCGGCGGCGAACAGCACGCCGATCACCCGACCGCCGAGCAGCAGTGGCACGCCGATGATCGCCACCAGGCCCTCGTCGAGCACGCCCGCGTCGATGGTGCCGGTGTGGTGGAAGCGCGCGTCGGTGCGGTAGTCGGGGGTGGCGTACGGGCGGGCGGTCTGCGCGACCAGGCCGCCCAGGCCGTCGCCGAGGCTGAGCCGCAGGGTCTGGAAGAGGACGGAGACGGAGCCGTCGGTCACCCGCATGTAGGTGTCGCCGGCCGCCTCGTCCGGCAGCGTCAGATAGGCGGTGTGGGTGCCGAGCAGCATCCGGGCCCGGCGGACGATCGCCTGCAGCACGGCGTCCAGGTCGCGGGAGGCGGCGAGGTCGCCGGCGGTGTCGAAGAGCGCCGTCAACTCGGCCTCCCGGCGCCGGTGCTGGCGCATCGTCCGGTGGACGCGCAGCGCCTGCCAGGTGGCGTCGTCGATCTCGCTCAGCACCGCGGCCGGCGCGCCCCGGCGGCGGGCGTCGGCCAGCACGTCGGCGAAGTCCTCGGTGGCGGCGCCGGAGGCGAGCAGGTCCAGCAGCCGCCGCAGCGCCGGCGCCGAACCGGTGGGGAGGTCGTTCATGGTGCGGCCGCCAATCGGCAGTGGGTCGTGGCCCCGGGGAGGGAAGCGCGATGTTAGCTGCTCAGCCCGGGGGGGCCGTAGTCGGCCGGCGCCCGCGCGGTGGCGGGCGCCGGCCATCGGACGGTGCGTCAGGCGGTGGCCGCCTTCCCCGCGATGGCGCCGCTCACCTCTTTCCCGTCCGCCGACTCCCCCCTCTCCTCCATCTCGGCGAGGTCGTTCCCCCGGGTCTCCCGCCCGCAGAGCACCGCCAGCACCGTGATCACGGCGGCGATCGCCACGTACACCGAGATCGGCGTCGAGCTGCCGTAGTCCTTCAGCAGCGCGGTGGCGATCAGCGGGGCCGGGGCGCCGGCCGCGACCGAGGCGAACTGGGCGCCGATCGAGGCGCCCGAGTAGCGCAGCCGGGTGGCGAACAGCTCGGAGAAGAACGCCGCCTGGGGCGCGTACATCGCGCTGTGGAAGACCAGCCCGATGGTCACCGCCAGCAGCAGCGAGCCGAACGACTTGGTGTCCACCAGCCCGAAGAAGACGAACGCCCACACCCCGACGCCGACCGCGCCCACCAGGTAGACCGGCTTGCGCCCGACCCGGTCCGACAGCGCCCCGAACACCGGGATCAGCGCGAACTGGATCGCCGAGGCGATCAGCACCGCGTTCAGCGCGGTCTGCTTGGGCAGGTGGACGTGCGTGACGGCGTACGCCAGCACAAAGGTGGTCATCACGTAGTACGAGATGTTCTCCGCCATCCGGGCGCCCATCGCCACCAGCACCTCCCGCCAGTGGTGCTTCAACACCCCCACCAGCGGCGGCTGCTCGGCCTTCCCGCGCTGCTCGGCCTTGGCCAGCGCCGCCTTGAACAGCGGCGACTCGTCCACCGCCAGCCGGATCCACAGCCCGACGCCGACCAGCACCGCCGACAGCAGGAACGGCACCCGCCAGCCCCAGGACAGGAAGGTCGCGTCCGACTGCACGGTGGTCAGCAGCGACAGCACACCGGCCGCCAGCAGGTTCCCGGCCGGCGCCCCGCCCTGCGGCCAGGACGCCCAGAACCCGCGCCGCCGCGCGTCCCCGTGCTCGGACACCAGCAGCACCGCGCCGCCCCACTCGCCGCCGAGCGCGAAGCCCTGCACCAGCCGCAGCACCGTGAGCAGCACCGGCGCGGCGACCCCGATCGAGTCGTACGTCGGCAGGCAGCCGATCAGCGTGGTCGACCCGCCCATCAGCAGCAGGCTCACCACCAGCAGTTTCTTCCGGCCGACCCGGTCCCCGAAGTGCCCGAACACCAACGCCCCGATCGGCCGCGCGGCGAACCCGATCGCGTAGGTGAGGAACGACAGCAGCGTCCCGGTCAGCGGATCGCTGCTCGGGAAGAACAGCTTCCCGAACACCAGCGCCGCCGCCGTACCGTACAAAAAGTAGTCGTACCACTCGATCGTGGTACCGATCAGACTCGCCGCCACAACTCGTGGCAGCGATCCTCTCCCGCTCGTCGACGCGTCGGAGCCGCTCATGGGTCACCACTTCCGTGGGTGGGGGACGGTGTCGCCACAAGGTAGGAACTCCCGGACCCCGGCACTATGTGACCGACCTACACATCCAGGCCCTCCGACATGGCCGCCGAACCCACACCCCATGGTCGGTTCACTTGTCCGGATCGGTGCTCTCGACGCCCACCGGGGCCGCACCCATCCTGGACGGAGGAGACGGCGGACCCCGCCTCTCCTTCGTCCGCCTTTGGAGGACCCCATGACCACCGTGTCCCAGGCCGGCATCTCCGTCACCTCCCGCCAGGTCCTGCCCGCGGGCGGCCGGCTCAGGCTCAGTGCCCGGCTGCGGGTGACCACCGACGGGCCCGCGAGCACGGCGGACCTCACCGCGGAACTGCGCCGCCTGGTCGCCGAGGCCGGCGTCATCGAGGGAACGGCGCACGTCTACTGCGGGCACACCACCTGCGGGCTGCTCGTCAACGAGCTCGACCCCGGCCTGGACGCCGACGCCGCCCAGGCCCTCGAACGCCTCCTCCCGCACAGCGACCACCACCCGTACCATCACGACAAGCACCGCACCCCGGCCGAACGCGCCCTGCACGGCGAGCGCGACAACGGCCACGCCCACCTCCGCACCGTCCTCGCCACCCACCCCGACCTGCACATCCCCATCACCGGCGCCGCCCTCTACCTCGGCCGCTGGCAGACCGTCCGCCTCGCCGAACACGACGGCCCCCGCACCCGCGAACTCCTCATCCGCATCACCGACGACCTCGCCTGACCCACCCCCCCCGGTGCCCCTCGCCGATCCGGCGAGGGGCACCGGATCGGCCGCCTACCGGAAGCGGGTCCCGAGCCGCCGACGAACCGCGCCCAGACAGTCAGGACAGGCGAGCACGAACCAGCCGGGACCACTGACCGCCTCGATGTGGGCAGCGACGGTGACATCCGGATGCTGCCGGCGACAGCGAGAGCAGAAGTCCCAGTCTTCGGATCTCGTGGGCTGGTCGACAGGGGGCTGAGACGGAATCGGAAGTGTTGACGGGGAGGGGCGGATAGGCTCGCGCATGTCGTCAGCTCCTATTCAGCTGGTGGCGTCGGCCTCGGATCGTTCCCGCGATCCGAGGCCTCTTGCGCTATCGACTGTATCCACCCTATCCCTGCCTGTCCATACCTAGCCCCTCCTGTCCGCACCTATGGCTGGAGGTCATCTCCTGTGTACGGTCATGCCGTGATCGAGTTCGACCCGACCCAGCCGAAGTGGCAGCAGATCGCCGACCTGCTGCGCGCACGCATCGCGAGCGGCGAGTATCCGCATCAGCACCTGATCTCCGAGGTGCAACTGGAGCGCGAGCTGGGCGTCAACAGGAAAACCGTTCGCAAAGCGATGGACGCTCTTCGTTCCGAAGGCCTGATCACGACGACGCCCGGGATGGGTTCCTTCGTCACGGGACCCGGCTCATGACCCTCGCCCGCCGGCTCACCGGCGGGCGAGGGTGCTGGCCCACTCCAGTGCCGCTGTGATGTGCGGGTCCTGGAGGCCGACGTACGGGTCGGGCTGGATCAGCAGCGTCGGGCATCCGCTGTCGCTGCGCTTGGCGGCCCACAGGTGGTCGAGTCCGGTGAAGTCGTCGTCGATCCAGATGGCCGGGGCGTCGCCGAGCCAGTCGGCGACGTGATCCCGCTTCCACAGGTAGCCAGCGGGGTGGCTGGTGGTGATGGGGAGGCGGGGCAGTTCGATGTGTTCGAAATCGGACAGGCCGAGCAACGGAGCGATCACGCGGGGCGCGTCGGCGCGCCAACTGGTGCACCACGCCGGACGGACAAGGCCGCTGTGGAGGGCGTCCGCGAGCAGCGCTCCGTGGTCATGGTTGAGCCAGACCTGGATTGGGTCGGGGTAACCGGTCAACTGGACCTGGTGGGCCGTGTGGGTCGGAGGGATGGACTGATCATCGGCTGGGAACGGGATCAGCACCCCGTCCACGTCCAGCAGCAGGTACGGGGGTTGATGCATCGAGGCCTCCTTGGGCTGCGATGTCATGGCTTTCGGGCGGTGACCAAGAGCGTGGTGGGCCACTGAGCGTCGACCGGGGCGAAATGGTCATGAAGGCCGGTGACGAGGAGTCCGGCCCGGTTGAGGTAGCAGGCCCAGGAGGCCGGGGCGACGTCGAAGCGGTCGACTGATCCGCTGGTGCCATCAGGCAGGGCTGCGGCCTCGCGGTGGCGAGGCCGCAGCGGGATGACGCCGGTTCGTCGCGGGTGGGGGACGGAGAAGGCGAGAACACCGTGCCGACCGAGACGGCGCGAGCATGCGCCGAGGAGGCGGGAAGGCTCGCTGGTGCCGATTGCGCCGAACACGGAGAAGATCGCGTCCAGGTGTCCGATGCCACGTCTCAGGTAGCCGACGGCGGGGGCTTGGGTGAAGAGGGCCCCGGTATGCCCGTAGTGGGCGTTGGCACGCTCGATCTGTCCGGTGGAGCGGTCCACCCCGATTGCGAGCGCGCCGACGGCGGCGAGGTGGGCGGTGTTATGCCCGGCGCCGCAGCCAAGTTCCAGGATCCGGAGACCTGTGAGGTTGTCGCCGAGCAAATCGGCTGCGGGCCCGATGCCGGGGCGTTGGGTCCACTCCAGCCGCGCCGGAGGCTGCAACGGCTGTGGCGGCCCATGGGCCAGTCGTTGGGCGGCGTGGGCGTCCCAGAAGGGAGCGGCGGTCATGGTTCCAGCAACTCGACGGCGGTCGTCAGGTGGCGGCGGACGGCCTCGATGTAGACCTCGTCCTTGGACGGGTCGTTGATCCACCGCAGGGCCTGCTCGATGAACCACTCGACGGCCCACAGGCGGTGCCAGCCGAGTGCCCAGGCTTCGGCCGCGAGGCCACCACGCTCGGCGAGCGTGTCCCGGTGCCCGCCAGCGGCGACGTATCCGGCCATGAAGTCGCGCAGACGGTCCGGGTCGGCATCGCTGATCGTGCCGTGCCAGGAGGCGAGATCGAGCAGACCCGGCCCGATGAAGGCGCGAGCGAAGTCCAGTAGCCGCCATCCGTCGGTGGTGATGTGCAAGCTGGTCGGGTGGAATTCCGAGTGCACCCAGCCCCACGGGCCGGTGGTTGCCCCCTCGGCCCGTTTGGTGGCAGCTCCCGCGAGCGCATCCAGCATCTCGCCGATGTCACTGGTGTCGCCTTCCCAACGTCCCTTGTTGCGAAGGCGCTTGAGGTGGCCGAGCGCCAGGCCGGGAAGGGCGGCGAGGGCCTCGCCATCCAGAACCGGGAGGAAGTGCGCGGGATGGGCGGTATGCAGGGCGACGGCGGCGACGACACCGTCGGCGTCCGTCGCCGTGCGCTGCTCATCGCCGAGATCCTCGATGATCATCCCGAGGTGGTCCTCCCGGGCGATCGCACCGAGAACGGCGGGGACGGGGACGCCGGCCTTTTGCGCGGCGCGCAGGATCCGGTCCTCGGTGGTGAACGGCTCGGCGGCGTACTTGTAGATCGCCGTGCGGCCGCCCGGGAAGGCGAGGCGTTCGACGCCGGAGAGGGCCCACACCCGCATGGGGTTGCGAGTCGGCTGGGGGCGTCCGGTGTCGGCGCAGATCTCGGCCAGCAATTCCGCGATGAGCTCAAGCTCCACGGCGGGCTCCATTCGGTGGGGGAGGCGAGAGGGTGGTCCGGGGCGGCAGGGCATCGCGCCCTGCCGCCCCGGATTGATGGTTCGAAGCGAGGATCAGGCCTCGGTGACGCGGTAGGAGTCGACCATCTCGACCCACTCCTTCTTGAACTCGGCCAGCTCACGTCCGAAGTTCGCCATCGAGGTGCCGTAGGCGGCGACGACGCCACCGGACTGGTCGGGAACCGACTGGCACCCGTGGACCAGTCGGCCGCCGAGCGCGGCGTGGGCGAGGATCCCCTCGACACGGCGGTGCTCGTTGAACCATCCGCCGTGGTAAACCTCGTCGAGCATCCGGCCCTCCGTCTCGGAGAGGTCGAAGACGACCCCGGTGGCGGAGGGGAAGAACCAGCAGGGGCCGACGTTGGAGATGTGCCCGTCCAGCTCGACCTTGTTGAGGGCCATGAAGGTCGCGGCCTCGCGGAGCATACGCAGGTGATCGGTGGTGACCCGCGGGAGGCCGAGGGTGGCCAGGTGTGCGTCACGGAACAGGTACGCGTACACCTGGTGGGCGATGGCCAGGACTTCGCCGGCGTCGGCGGTGGAACGGCCGTGGGTCTTGATGAAGTCGAGGGCGATCTGCTCGACGGCGGAGGCCTCGGTCTCCGTGACGTGCAGCAGCTCGGACTGGACGGTGTCCCAGTCGGTGACGAGCCAGGACCTGGTCTCGAACCGGAAGAAGTACTCCGCCGGGTCGAGAGTGATGCGCTTGTCGTCCACGGTGATCCCGGGCAGACGGTTCCAGCGCGGGTCGAACGCCTCCGGGAGCTCGACCGTGATCACTTCGGTGTCGATGGTGGTGGTCACCTTGGTCTCCGTTCTCCGGGCACCAAGAGGGCCCGGCGCGGCTGAGTTGTCCGCCACGGGTGGGGGTTCCACCCGCCCGTGGCGGCGTTGACCACAAAGGTGTCGCCCCAAGGGAAAACCCATCCGCAGCCGGGTTGCGGGCCAGCAACCCGGCTGTGGATGGGTCTCTACCTCTCGACCCGTCAGGCGGCCTGTGCGGTCGCCTTGAGGAGGGAACGGGTGTCGATCACGTGCTCACCGAGACTCCGAGTGGCGGACGTGCCGTTGCTGCGGAGCCGGCGGTGCAACTCGCCGACGCGGCGCAGTGTTTCGCGGTGCTGGATCTCGGAGACGAGTTCCAGCGCGGCATGGCCGTCCGCGCACGCCGCTTCGACGTTGCCGGCGCCGGCGTGCGCCTCGGCGCGGGAGATGTAGGCGGTGCAACGGTGCCGGGCCATCTCGGGGGAGAGTCGTTCGAGCGCCCGGTTCAGGGAGGGCAATGCATCTGCGTGGCGCCCGAGCCGGACCAGGTCGCTGCCCTCGTAGGCGTCGGCCTTGGACAGGTCGAACCAGGCGATTCCGTGCCATCGTTCGTCATCCATGGCCCCGGAGAGCAAGGTGCGCGCCTGCTCCATCGAGCGGCGGAATCCGGGCTCGTCGCCGGTCGAGGAGTACATCTCGGAGGCGACGGCATTCGTCCACGCACGCATCCGGGTGGACGCTCCGCGCTCGGCGGCGTCCACCGCCGCGAGCGCGTAGTCCAGGCCGCCATCCGGGTCGCCACCGTAGGACATCCGGAAGGCCCGGCCGCCGAGGATCAGGGCGGACAGCTCCGGGCTGTCGATCTCCCTTGCGAGTTGGTAGCCCAAGTCCATGTAGGCATCGGCTTGCTCTTGGTCTCCGAGGTCGAGTGAGAGCAGGATGGCGGCGAGGGCTGCCATCTCCGCCATGTGGGCGAGCAGTGAGTTCCGAATGCCGGTGGGCTGGTCCTTCGGTCGGAGCGAGGTGGCCAAATCCAGCTGGGCCCGTGCGACAGGTACCAATGTCGAGGCCGGGAAGGACTTGTACGAGCGGCGGTAACTCGCCCCGATCGATCGGAGCTCAAGCACGGTCGCCTCGTCCACCCGGCCCCCCGACGGGCGGCTGACCTGGGCACGGGCATCGGGAGACAGGCCGGCGATGGCAGAGGTAAGGCCGGCCAGGGAACCGAGGGCAAAGGTACGTCGAAGCACAGACTCTGAGCTTTCCGTATCGGACGACGGTGTACGTGGCGAAGTCGGGGAAGGCGCTTGTGATCTCACTGACTGTGCTACCACAGTTGCCTCGCGGTATCGAACATCGAACGCCAGAATATGATCAATCGTCAGCCCGAGTGTGGCGCCGAGCTTCTCTGCCAGGTGCAGGCTGTCCAGTGTGATCAACCCGCGTTCGAGTTGGCTGATCCACGACTCGGATCGGCCGATGGCGTCTCCCAAGTCACGCTGGAGCCAACCCTTTCGGCGGCGCCCCTTCGCGATGCGCTCTCCAATGAGCCTGTCGATTCCCGCCACTGGGCACCCCGAGGTCTGTGATCGCGCCACTACCAATAGCAACCGTATCGCTGCTCGGCGTCTCATCGGCAGCGATCCCAGAGCTCGATGGCGGTGGCTCTGCTGCGGAGTGGGAAGTCGGATCCGCCGACTTCCCACTCCGCAGAGCCCCGGCGCAGGTGGGGGAGTGTCTTCTGGGTGGGGCCTCTCGGCATGCCGAGAGGCCCCACCGTCGGGCGTCCTTGGGCTTGCCTGCTCCGCCGGCTCTCGCGGAGCGGGCAAGCAAACCTCCGGTCAATGTCATCTCTGATTTGTTGGAAGGTGGCTTCTTGCCTTGGTGGGAGCGCGCTGGAGTTGGCGTGCCCGCTCTGCCGGTTACGGCAGAGCGGGCACGGTTCTCTGTCTTCTCCGTCTTCCAAGTTCCTCCCGGGCTCAGTGGGCGGTCCAGGCGCCGTCGAGGGGGAGGGAGGCACCGGTGAGGTAGGAGGAGTGGGGGAGGCAGAGGTAGAGGGCGAGGTGGGCGACCTCGGTGGGGTCGATGAGGCGCTTGACGGCGGTGCGGTCGAGCATGATCCGTTCGATCACCTCGGACTCGGGGATGCGGTGGGCCCGGGCCTGGGCGGTGATCTGCTGCTCGACCAGGGGGGTGCGGACGTAGCCGGGGTTGATGCAGTTGCTGGTGACGCCGTGCGGGGCGCCTTCGAGGGCGACCGTCTTGCTGAGGCCCTCCAGGGCGTGCTTGGCGGTCACGTAGGCGGACTTGAAGGGGCTCGCCCGCAGGCCGTGGACGGAGGAGATGTTGACGATCCGGCCCCACCCGCGCGCGTACATGTGGGGGAGGGTGCGGCGCAGGATGCGGAACGGGGCCTCGACCATCACCCGCTGGATCTGGAGGAAGCGTTCCAGCGGGAACTCGTGCACCGGGGCGACGTACTGGAGGCCGGCGTTGTTGACCACGATGTCGGCGTCGGCCGGCAGCGCCTCCACCGCCTCCGGGTCGGCGAGGTCGGCGACGTGCGCGACGCCGCCGATCCGCTCGGCGAGCCGGTGGGCGGGGTCGGCGGCGAGGTCGACGACGTAGACCCGGGCGCCGGCCGCGGCGAAGGCCTCGGCACAGGCCTGGCCGATACCCGAGGCGGCCCCCGTGACCAGGGCGGTGCGGCCGTCGAGCGGGCGGGCTGAAGTGGTGTCCATGGGCGAGAACGGTAGGAATCCGGGGGCCGCACTCCTATGTGACGGCCCACTACAGCACCTCGGTGAACTGTGGTGGTCTCCGCCATGACGGATGGTCGGCCCCGAGAGCGGTGGAAGCCAAACCCACTCTGTGGCGTCTTCCCCACAATGGGCGCGGATGCTTCACCCGTTCGGAGGATTGCTCGGTCAGAACCACCCATAGCGCCCGAATGCTCGCTACATTCACGCCGATTCCCGACAGGGGGCGTCGCCACAGGCAGCCGAACCGCTGGTGGAGCCGGTGCGGCGTCCGAGAGGTGTTGACTGACTATGCCCCAAAGGCCTGCAACCGACAGCCCGGCGTACGGACCGCTCGACCCGCTCGACCAGCACCGGGGTCCGGCCGGCCGGGCCCTTCCGGACGCCCCCGAGGTCCCCGACGCCCCGACCGCCGACGAACTGCGGCTGCCCGCGCAGGCCACGCCCGAGCGCCTCACGCCCGACCGGCACGCGCCCGAGCGCCTCACGCCCGAGCGCCACGCCCCCGAGCGCCACGCGCCCGAGCGGTCCGCCGGCGGCGGCCAGTCGGCCCCGCAGAATCTCCAGCTGGCCGCGCTGATCGAGGAGGCCGGCTTCTCGCACGCCGGCCTGGCCCGCCGGGTCGACCAGCTCGGCCTGGAGCACGGCCTGGACCTGCGCTACGACAAGACCTCGGTCACCCGCTGGCTCCGCGGCCAGCAGCCGCGCGGCGCCACCCCGGCGCTGATCGCCGAGGTGTTCACCCGACGGCTCGGCCGCCGCCTCACCGCCCAGGACCTCGGCCTGGACGCCTGCGCCCCGGTCTACGCGGGCCTGGAGTTCGCCGAGACGCCGCAGGAGGCGGTGGACATCGTGGCGAGCATGTGGCGCAAGGACAACGGCCCGCAGTCGGAGCTGCGCCGGATCGCCTTCACCCCGGCCGGGCTGGTGGTGCCCAGCCGGGACTGGCTGATCGGCCGGACCGATGAGCGGGTCGCCCGGGACGGCTCCACGCTGGTCCGCCCGGAGCCGGGGGCGGGCGGGGCGCCCGCCGGGCAGCCGGGCACCGCCGCCGCGCCGCCGGCCCGCGGTCCGCTCACCGCCGCGCCCGGCGTACCCGTGCCCGGC